>JBCAWW010001195.1:0-1965 GCA_038534415.1 Bacteroidota bacterium
CAAGGCAGAAATGTCGTTCGTAAGCTCAATCAAGAGAAGTGTTGGTCAGTAAATCTGACTTTAAACAACTTATAAAGTAGATCCGTTACATATGGATCTACTTTTTTTGTATTAGTTCAATCATTCTACTGATGCAGTTTTATCAAGACACCTGTTTGGAATGCAGTAAGCTCATTACCAAACGCTACAGTACTTCTTTTACCCTCGGTATCCGCACACTCGCTCGCAAATACCATGAATCGATCTATGCGATCTATGGTTTTGTGCGTTATGCCGATGAAATTGTTGACACTTTTCATGGCTACGACAAAGCTCAGCTTTTGGCGAGATTTAGAGAAGATACCTATCGAGCTATTGAGGAAGGTATCAGTCTCAACCCTGTATTACAGTCTTTTCAGGCAGTAGTGCATGAGTATAAGATCGAGCATGAGCTAATCGAAGCCTTTTTGCATAGTATGGAGATGGATTTACATTTCCAGATATATAATCAAGCACAGTACGAAGAATATATCTATGGCTCAGCTGAGGTGGTGGGATTGATGTGCCTTCGGGTATTTTGTGAAGGAGATGAAGAGATGTATCAAAGTCTCAAAGCCCCGGCTTGTAGCTTAGGGAGTGCCTTCCAGAAGGTCAATTTTCTCCGCGATATGAAGAGCGATTACTTTGAGCGAGGTCGTGTTTACTTTCCTGGAGTGGATTTTACCCACTTTGACGAAAATGCCAAGCAAACGATTGAAGCAGATATCGCCAAAGACTTTGAGCATGCATATACTGGAATTATTCGCTTGCCTGAAGGAGCTAAAAAAGGCGTATATCTAGCTTATCGCTATTATCTCCGCCTACTCAAAAAGATAGCTAAGGCACCGGCCACTGAGGTGCAAGAAAAGCGTATTCGCGTGCCCGACAACCAAAAGTTTGCAATCCTGCTGAGTTCATATCTCCAGCACCAATTCAACTTTTTGTAGACTATGACGCTGGGCGAACTTCGTCAACAATATCAACAAGCCGTCGAACAAGAAGATGCTGCCATCGCTTTGTGGCAGGCATTGGAAGAGTATGATGGCCCCGATGCGGTCGCATTAGCATATAAAGCTTCTGCTCGTTCGTTGATGGCGCAGCATTTATGGAATCCACTCGAAAAACTTTCTCAAGCCAAGGAGTCCATGCGCTTGTTCCGCAAAGCGGTAAGAATAGACCCAGAGAATATAGAAGTGCGCTTCCTCCGTTTTGCTATCCAGCATTCAGTACCCGCTATTTTGGACATCGATGATGAACGCCAAGAAGATAAGGCAATCCTGATCGATCGACTCGGAGAATATGCCAACTACTCCTTGACCTACGAACACGTACTTTCTTTTCTCGATTTTTTTAAAGAAACCGGCCGTTTCAAAAGGCAAGAACTCGAAAAATTACAAGCTCAGATTCACTAATGTATACCTATCTTCTCCTCAATATTGGAACCCTACTAGGCCCATTGGCACTTTCTTTTGATAAGAAAGTGGCCTTTGCCAGTCGCTGGAGGGCCTTATTGCCTTCGATCGCTTTGACGGGCCTTGTTTTCATCCTTTGGGATGTCTGGTTTACTGAGATCGGCATCTGGAGTTTTAATCCAGATTATCTAATAGGTGTGTACTTTCTAGGGTTGCCACTCGAAGAGTGGTTGTTTTTTCTGACTGTACCCTACGCCTGTATCTTTATCTACGATTGTGTGAAGGCCTACTTTGCGCGAGATTATTTTCAAAAGTATGCTACTCAAGTGGCCTGGGGGCTATTTGCTCTTTTGCTCATTGTTGGGGGCATGCACTATGATCATTGGTACACTGCGGTGACTTTCTTTGGCCTTGCGGGTTTATTGTTGGTCAATCTGCTCGTCTGGAAAACCCCTTATATGGGCTGGTTTTTTATTAGCTATCTGATCGCTCTGATACCTTTCTTTATCGTAAATGGCGTTTTGACTGCTCTTCC
>JBCAWW010001196.1:0-1960 GCA_038534415.1 Bacteroidota bacterium
CAACAATCCTTTTAGGTCCTCAAGATATAATGGCTTGGGTAAGAATCCTGATACCGCAGGGTGCTTTTGCGCTTTTTGCTTGTCTTCTGGATCTATCGAGGAGGAAAGGATATATACTTTGGGTCTGCTTTCAAAGGGGATCTTTTCGATCTGTGCCAGCACATCCCAACCATTGAGCATGGGCAGATTGAGATCGAGGAGGATCACATCTGGCGTACTAGCAGGATCAGTTTGATTGCGTTTTAGATTAGCCAAGGCTTCTGGCCCATTGGAAAAGTAGAGCACTCTACAACGCTCAGAACATCCTCTGAGGAGACGTTCTAAAATCAATTGATAGATAGGCTCATCATCGATCAATGCTAAGGTATAGGTCCGAAGTGCAAAAAAGGAGGCTGACATAGGGGAAAAATTAGTCTGGTCTCTTTGTACAGCCTAAACTACGCAAAAACACTACCACAGTCATATAATAGTCCAAGAAGAAAAATTTCCTATATGATAGGATTATGTGGTTCTTGCACAAAAAATGGAAATACGAAATAAGCCTATCCTTAGGGGCTCACAAAAGATTGACCGTTTTCTAGGTTGAGGAGCCAATTTACCCATTGATCGCGGATGAATAGGCGTTCCTCGACAGAGGTATTAAGCCCTATATCGCCAAAATCTTCCCCTGTCAGGTTTTTGAGTAAATAGTTAGCTCGGCCTGCTACGGCAAATAAATCATCCTTAATTTCAGCTCCGGGTCCGTCCAAAACCATGTCACCACTGTCTACTCGATCCCAGATAATGATGTCTTTGTAGTTTTTGAGCCCCACGATCTCGGTATAGGTGATGCGTAGGATCAATTCGGGGATCAGGGCTTCGTAATGAACGGCCGACCAATGCTTGATAATTTCGATGCTGCGATAATTGGGATCCTTATCAATCCGACGTAGCATAAAGGCTACTGGAGCCTCCGTTTGCCACTTTAGGCGAGGCACATAATAATTTTCAAACATCTCCTGGCTTTGCAGCAATCGCCCTTCCATTTGGGGAGTCAAGGCAGGATTATTGGGAAAATGCCAGCTTTTGGGCAGACTGGATTGAGACTTAGTCCCATACATACGTTCAGATTCGGCGACGGCTTGATTAAGTGCATTTGATTGCATGGCATCAAAATATTCAACGATCGAACCACCGGTATAATTGACTTTCTGGGCCCTAGTTTGATCTTCCTCACGTGCTGGTGGGGGCGTCATTGGCAGAGCCGCAATATGGATCCCAGGGATCAAAGTTGGGTCTGCTTGGGTCTGCTTGACAATTTGCTCAAGTGAGCTTTGGGCGCCACGGCTCGTCGGTATAACAGGCTCCTCTTGCGCCGCGATTTCTGTTTGCACGGCTAAATCCGCTTCTTCAATCTCAGCTTCTAGCTGAGAAAGGTATTCATCTTCTTTAGCGACAACTGACTCGGCGAGGACCTCTGTTTCAATCGGATCGATGGCTTCAGTTTTGAGCGCTTCAAGCGTCTCTTCTGCTATCGCTTCTTCTGTTACCGTCTCTTCTGCTATCGTCTCATCGCTTTCACCCGGAAGTAGAATTTCGATATCCTCATCACTTGCTACAGCAGCGATGGGGGGATCAGGAATAACTTCTGCTTCGCTTACTGAAGGACCAGAAATGCTCTTCGCCGCGCTATCCTCTAATTCTTCTAAATCCTCTCCTGCGTATTCGGTTTGAGGATTTTCTATTTCGACAGCCGCAATTGGTGCAGCAGGAATCTCTTCTACCTTGGGAAGCGGGATAAAAATTTCGGGGCTAGACTCAGTAGTGATGGCCGGAACCTGGCTGGTTTCTGGCAATCTCACCTCTGGCTCTTTGTTTTCCTCTAGATCTAAACTTTTCAGAGGTTCTTTGGGCTCAATCGCCAAATAAACCGCTGGTGGAGTATCTAAGCTATCAGCTGATTGTACTGGTTCTGACTCAA
>JBCAWW010001197.1:0-1958 GCA_038534415.1 Bacteroidota bacterium
GTCAATGGAGATGACTTATTGGATCTAGTGATCGGCGAGCAGGCAGGCAATCTCAATTATTATGAAAATACGGGTACAGCCTCCAATCCTATTTTTGGGAGCGGAGACAATGCTTTTGGGGGGATTGATGTCCAGCCAGCCTGTTGTACAGGCTTTAGTGTTCCTTTTTTGTACAAGGATGATAATGCTGCAACGCAATTATTGGTTGGAGCAGAAAGCGGCGCTTTGTATCGTTTCAATCAAATAGATGGGAATTTAGCTGGCAATTTTGCTGAGCAAGAGACTCAATTTGGGCAAATCCGAGAGGGTACACGTTTAAGTATAGATGCTGCAGATATCGATCAAGATGGTGCGTTAGAGTGGATAGTGGGCAATCGTAGAGGGGGGTTAGCGATTTATGAAGATTTAGGCAATGCCCTTTCGATTAGGAGGGAGGTTTCTGCTTCGCAGAACTGGCAGATCGTTCCCAATCCGGGTAAAAAAGCTAAGATTTTATTCGATGAAGAAAGGGTCTCCACTGCCCAACTTCAAATCAAAATACACAGCTTGCAAGGCCAGCTTATTTACAGCCGTAATGAAACCTCAGCTAAGCCGATTGAACTGCCTGAGCTAAAGAATGGTCTATACATCATAAGTTTGTGGCAAAATCATCAATTTTTAGGCCATCAAAAGTGGTCGGTATTTTGAGAATCTGATCCACTTCGGTAGTTTTAGGGATAAAATAGGTTTCAGCATTAGAAGCCTGATTAGATCCCCCGAACATGGAACAAATTCGTACATATATCTCCGAAAATCAGGAACGCTTTATTGCGGAACTGATCGACCTTCTCAAGATTCCTAGTATTAGTGCTGATTCAGCCTACAAAGCGGATGTAGATCGCGCCGCAGATTGGTTGGTAGATCAAATCACTAAGCTAGACGTGGACCGAGTAGAAAAATATCCCACCCCGGGTCACCCTATCGTTTATGCCGAGAAGATTATCGGCGACGACAAACCCACCGTATTGGTTTATGGCCATTATGATGTGCAGCCACCAGATCCATTGGACCTATGGCACAGCCCTCCTTTTGAGCCGGTGATCAAAGAGGGCAATATCTACGCTCGCGGCGCTTGCGATGACAAAGGGCAGATGTATATGCACCTAAAAGCGCTTGAGGTACTCAATCAGCAAGGTGGCGTTCCGTGCAACGTGAAACTCCTCATAGAGGGAGAAGAAGAAATTGGCAGTGATAATCTCGAAAATTGGGTAAGCGCTAATAAAGAAATGCTTGCCGCTGATATCGTGCTCGTCTCTGATACTTCAATACTCTCCAATGATCAGCCTTCGATTACGGTTGGTCTTCGGGGTATGTCATATGTCGAAGTAGAGGTTACGGGTCCTAATCGCGACTTACACTCAGGGGTTTATGGAGGCGCAGTTGACAATCCAATCAATGTGCTCTGTGAAATGATCGCAAGCATGAAGGATGAAAACGGCCACATTACGATCCCCGGATTTTATGATAAGGTAGAGGAGCTCAGCCGTGCTGAACGAGACGACCTGGCCAATGCGCCATTTGATGAGGCTGCATATAAGGCAGATCTAGGGGTTGCAGGCTTGAGGGGAGAAAAAGGCTATTCGCCAACTGAGCACGCTTCCATTCGTCCTACTTTGGATGTCAATGGGATGTGGGGCGGTTATATCGGAGAGGGAGCAAAAACGGTACTTCCCTCTAAAGCATTTGCTAAGATCTCAATGAGATTGGTCCCCAATCAGGTTTCTGCTGAGATCACGGAGCTTTTTCAAAATCATTTCCAAGCGATTGCCCCGGACTCCGTCAAGGTTGAGGTAAGACCTCATCATGGGGGTGAACCAGCAGTAGTTTCTACTGAAAGTCTTGGCTACCAAGCAGCAGCTAAGGCGATGAGCGAAACTTTTGGGATTCAGGCTATCCCTACTCGTGGTGGCGGTTCTATC
>JBCAWW010001198.1:0-1953 GCA_038534415.1 Bacteroidota bacterium
AGTGCAGAAGAAGGACTAAGGATGATTCAAGAGCGAGATTTTGATCTAGTGATTTTAGATCACTTCATGCCTCAAATGACTGGATTTGAGATACTTGAACGTATTCAAACCGCCAAGCCAAATCTAGCTGTAGTGTTTGTCTCCCGTATCAATGAAACAAAAATTGCAGTGGAGGCAATCAAAAAAGGAGCGCTTGATTATGTCGCTAAAGACAATCCTGAAGTATTTGTTCGTAAGATCGAACACAACCTGCTCGATTGGCTTCATATTCACAACGAAAAACAGGAGCAACTAAATTTGATTGCTGACCTGAAAAACTATGCTCAAACTGTAGCCCACGACCTCAAAAATCCCCTCTCAACGCTCAAAGCGCTGACTAGTTTATTATCAATCGATGATAATAATGAGCTCGAAATCACGAAATACGCTTCCGCTATCGCCACCACGGTAGATAAAATGAGAGGCATCGTAGATGAATTGCTCTTGATGGCCAGTACGAAAAAAGAAGACGTAGAATTTAAAGTTTTGGATACTCCTCAGCTGGTGCAAAATGCGATGGAGCGTTTGGAGTATCTCATCAAAGATCGTGGAGCGGAGATCAATCTTCCGGCTTCTTTCCCTGATGCCATTGGCTACCCTGCTTGGGTAGAAGAAATTTGGGTCAACTTCCTCAGCAACGCCCTGAAATACGGGGGAGAGAAACCCCAAATAGGCATCGATTTTGATCAACTCGCTGATGGAAGAATCAGGTTTTGGGTGATCGACAATGGACCAGGTATCCCCTTTGACAAGCAAGAAACCTTATTCCAACCGCTTACGAAGCTTGATTATGCGCAAACCAATGGACACGGACTGGGGCTCTCCATCGTTAGGCGAATAGCCGAAAAGCTAAATGGAGAAGTAGGCTTGCTGAGCGAAGAAGGGCATGGCGCACGCTTTTACTTTGTATTGCCAGCGGCACCCCAGACTCAAGTGGGCCAGCCTTTTACTACCGAAGAAGCTCCGCTGCTCCACAAAGCGAGTTAATTTTTTTTCTATAGATGACTTATTATGTTGCCGTTCCCCTTTAGGGAACGGCTTTGCATTTTAGGGCTCCGCCATCCCAATAAAAAATTTAGTATATATGTAGGGCTAAAGCTTGATAAGATGAAACAAATCGTTGTGTTAACCGGAGCAGGGATAAGCGCTGAAAGTGGTTTGAAAACCTTTAGAGGCGCAGGAGGATTGTGGGAAGGCTACGAAGTTACCGAAGTGGCTTCTCCTCAAGGATTTGCCCGTAATCCAGAATTAGTGCTGCGTTTTTACAATGAAAGGAGAGCTCAAGCTCGCAAAGCTCAGCCCAATGCCGGCCACGAAGCCTTAGTCGCATTAGAAAAGCATTTTGATGTTCAGATCATCACCCAAAATGTCGATGATCTACACGAAAGAGCCGGTTCTACCAAAGTCCTTCACCTCCATGGTGAGCTCAATAAGGTTCGCTCCGTAACCAACGAAAATTATGTTGTCCATACAGATGGAGACATCCAATTAGGGGATCTTGCCCCAGATGGCGGTCAATTGAGGCCACATATCGTTTGGTTTGGGGAGGCTGTGCCTAAGATCGTTGAAGCCGCCCAACTGATGGCCAAGGCCGATATCGTATTGATTGTCGGCACTTCATTGGTAGTGTATCCGGCCAACACTTTGGTAGAGTATGCGCCCTTTGGCATCCCCATTTATGTCGTAGATCCTAATAAACCTGAACTATACGGTTTGGACAATGTTGTCTTTATCGAGGAGCCGGGCTCCGTAGGGGTGCCAATGTTAGTAGAGCAGTTGGCTGCTATGTAGTTTTGGGGTGGAGGCCTGCTTCGCAGAACGCTCCTATCGCCTTATTTTTGCTGAGCTTTGATTTCGTTAAGACGAGATTTACAGCGATTTTCCAGACCACTTTGGTACCAATAATCGTCATAG
>JBCAWW010001199.1:0-1952 GCA_038534415.1 Bacteroidota bacterium
GGATTGATTTGGGCCCGGAGCGCTTCCATCTTAGCACTCAAACGTTTCTTTTGCAGTTGCTGATACAACAACAAAAAGCTCAGCAAAGCGACCAAAAAGATTGCAGCTCCGATAATTTGCTGTAGCAGCCTATTTTTACTTTCTCTGTTTACAATCTCTTGTTTTTCGACTTCGATTATTTGACGGTTGAGATCTTTTAAGTCTCCGGTGATATTGTTGAGGATGCTATCATAAGCACTATTGAGAAATTGGTCAGTTGAGGCCTGCAATATTTCTTGACAATCTACGCCCAGTGCTCCCTTGCGGTAATCGCATAGGATGGAAATATTGTACATGAGGGCCTTGGTTGTACTGATGGCCGCATCATTTTGGGCAAAGTGCAAAGCTTGATTATAGTTCCGCAAAGCGGAATCAGAAAACGCAATCCTATCTTCTTTCGCGCTGACAAAATTGAGTTTTTGCTGATACAGCAGGCCAATTTGATTATAAAAAATATGTTGGTTTTTGGAAGCCTGCTCCAACCCTTTTTTGGCAAACTGGATTGATTCCTGAAAATAAGATTCGTCCCCAGCCATTGCCAAGTATTGATAAATCCTAAGTAGAGAGAGAATCTCATAAATGCGACTTAGGCCATTCTGGTCTTTTTCGGCTTTGCCGAACGCTAGGCCGATTTTGAGCAGGCTATCTGCTTGGGCGTATTTTTCTTGATTTAAGAATAATAGAGCCTGATTTGATTTCAATCTTAGATAAGCAGAAGGATCTATCAAAACGGCATAAATGGAGTCCGCTTGATCATAATATTGTTGCGCTCCGGCAATATTATTTTTGCTAAAGGCGATCATGCCGAGGGAGTGCATCAAATCAGCCCTTAGGCTCAGAGAATCGTCCGCTTGTAATTTGCCACTTTCAATCAGTCGCAATGAATGATGAAAATAGACTTGGGCGGAGTCCAATGCGGCTTTTCTGCGATATAAGTCTCCAATCTGCGATAAGGACAATGCTTCCCAATAGTGATTGGCTTCTGAATGGAATAGTCGATAACTAAATTGTCCATAGAAAAAAGGCCGATCAATCCCGCTTTGATCAAATTCTCTCCTCCCAAGAATGAGAGAAAGGTAGTAGAAGCTAATGCCCCTTTCGAGCTTTTGATTTTTTTTCGTTGCCAATTTGTTAGCAGCAGTAGCATAGCGTAAGGCGGCTAACTCATCCTCATTTAAGATTCTATCGGCAAAAACGATGAGGCTATCAATTTGATCGGAAACCTTATGGGACATTTGCAGGCTCTCGATGACACTGTCAACCTGGCTATAAGCAGTTTTTGAGACGGATTGGAAGCCATTGCCATAAGAGGGGCGGAAGCTGGGAGTACCGCTATTGTTGCAGGCAAGCATCAATATCAAAATCAAGCAAATCCCCATTCCTCCGAGAGAAATTTGAGCGTTTGAATATGGAGCAAGGATTTTCATTTCGATTTTTGAAACTAACTGGCTTTGAGAATAATCTCAATATTGAAAACAATATCCGTAAATGGAAAGGGGGTAAATACGGTAAATCGCCTAATTCGCATGGCCAGCTGTGTAATTGCCATGCTCTAATTTGCGAAACTCATGTCCTTAGACCCATAAGTAGACTGTATCAGCAAGCAAAAAGGGGGTAAGTGGTCGCTTTGAGGCAGAAGTTGGCAAAAGGCCTCCTAAACAGGCCTATCCCTAGCGATAAGCCAATTAACCTCATATTAATGTCCGTTACCCTTAATAGTAAGTATGTAGCCCTCCGGCTATGTGCCTAAAGGATGAACAGGGCTTTATTGAGCTCAAATTAAAGTTCGATGAAGATTTCTTTTTCTCCTTTTCAAAGGATCCGCATATTGATGATGCTGATGGCACTCATCGCTACGATAGGTTTAGTGATAGGTTTTTATCCCTCTTTGAGGAACGATTCTTTGGTGAGTG
>JBCAWW010001200.1:0-1950 GCA_038534415.1 Bacteroidota bacterium
TCCAAACTCATCAGCTAAAATTCTTTTGAGCATAGGACTCAGCTTCACTCGCTTCTCTCTACAACCTTTCTTCCAATGCTCACGAACGACATAAGGCACCTTAAATCCAGCCACATTGACGGGTTCCATGTCTGACTCACTGTAAACATCAGTTGACATCAGTGAGTCAGACACATCATCTGCTACTTCTAATTTTTCTGGTTTTTGGTTTTTGGTTTTTGGTTTAACTGTTCCATCTTCCAAATTATGGTTTTTGGTTTCATTAATCTGGTTTCTGGTTTCTGGTTTTTCCTCAATTCCTTTGCTTACTTGATTTCTAAAGCGAGCCATTAGTTACTTATCTCCAGTCTGCTTAGTTGATCAATGAATGAATTTCTTTGAATGCTTTTTGATAGTCGCGCCAAGGCATTCGGTAGTTTCCTGGCTGCTGTGCAAGAGTGGCACCCGCCAGACTAGCGTGACGGACACCCTCTCCTCGTCGAATAGAAGCACTAAGCAGGTCGTAACCCTCTTCTTTCAGGTCTTCAGCTAGCTCTACACCTGATTTGCCGCTTGTTAAAACATCCGTAAGCAAAATACGATACGTGCCTTGATGTTCTGAAATCAATTTGGCCGTTTCGATCGCAGCGCTAGCACTGTCTACGTCTACTTTTGTCGGAATAATAACGAGATCGCTGTCTTCAGCCAGATCCTTAAGGTCGTCGTCGGAAATACTCGCCTGGGTGTCTAAGATGACGTAGTCAACGCCGGAGACAGCCTTAGCCATCTTCGCAAAGGAAGCTACGACAAAAGGCGGATCGAACTTTGGGTTATCGCTTGCTCTCACCTGCCACTTAAGAGCTGTTCGATTAGCATCATCATCAATCAGCGCTACACGATAACCTTCTTGGGTCAGCCAGTAAGCAAAATGAATGGCACTCGTGCTCTTTGCCACACCACCTTTTTTAGAAACAAAACTGACGTATTTCATAGGCATTGCCTTTAGCAGTTCGTTGATGCCATTCACCATAATCCAATTTATGGATTATGGAAACCATAAAAGTAAAAATGGTTTATGGAAAATGGTTTCTAAGGTCTGGCTTTGTGAAAGCAGCCTCTATTCATCAAGAAAGAAGACCGACCCATAAGCAAGCCAGAGACTTACATCGCAGCAAAGTCAAGTTAGTTACCAAACCAGAATCCATAAAATGGTTTATGGATAAATATGCTGCAACGGCTTCTCAAACGTCATTTAGCCGGATGTTTAACTTGCAACGTATCCGCGCTGCGATCGCCGTTTCTCTACGATACTCATTATCACTAGCCCTTCTTCGTAGCTATCGCAGGCTTGCTCTAGACTTTGGCCATGATGGGCACTCACGCGACCCCAGCGACGCAATACGACCCATTCTCCAAACAAGTTCTGACGTAGCTCGCACGAGTAATGCCTAGTTGATTTACGCCAGTCTTTGCGCTGCCATTTTTCAACTTGGTAGGTTATCGCCTGCATTACGATTTGCCAGGTTACTGGCTAGATCCTAATGGCTGTTGGAGTAAAAATGCGGTTCTAATCGAAGACTGTGCGATCGCGTAACACAAATAAAATATCTATCCATACTCTAAAGCATTACGTAGTGAAGGTTGTAGTTCATTCATGAGAAGACTCTGAGGATTGCCTGTGTGCTTTCATCCGTTCCTATTCGCAAACGCTCAGTCATCCCTTAATTCGACCTCAGATGACGCCTGTGAACCCATGTCATTCTCAAATCAATGAAGCAAACGCATTGATTCCTCAAGGAGCCAACTCATGAAAAACCTACTATTTTCCACTCTCGCTCTCGCTGCTGCTACACTGACTTTCACACCTGTCGCTAACGCCGCTGAAGCCCTGCCTTCCGCTTCCATTCAGCAACGTCGGATTGAGTTCCTCGATACGCAAACTAAAGCCGTTGACAACATTCAGGAAGCGCG
>JBCAWW010001201.1:0-1949 GCA_038534415.1 Bacteroidota bacterium
GAAACCACTAATCGGTAAACTTGCAAAAAACAAGGCGCTCAAAAAGGCAATAATTTTGCTCGGTAGACCATAAATACTGCCGACATGCAGATCATAATTACTGTTGCGCCATTTCTCGCCAAGTAATTTATCTTCATGGCGACGCCCCCAATGGTAGGAACCATTTTCAGGATGGTAAGTATACTGATCCCGAGTAATCCAACCTGAATCATATGTGGGGTAGGTAACGGATACAGAAATTAGCCCCTCCGCCTTCTCCGCTTTTGGCATACTCAAACTGATCTTGGTCCAATCAGGCCGTTTTGCTCTAGCGTCATCAAAGGCTACATCGAGTGCTTGCAATTGAGGTCCTTCCTTGAAAGCTATCGGGTCTGGTCGCTGAAAAACCGCCTCGGGATCATTGCCGAGCAATCGGTAGACTCCGTCTGACCACCACCCATAAGACCAAACAAGTCCTGTACTAGCAAAGAAGAGGACTAGGATGTGTGTGTAAAAACCGCCGACACTGTGCAAATCCCAATTGACTCTTTTCCAACGGGCCTTCCATTTGATTTTGAGTCTTTGCTTCAACATTCGCTTATTTTTGGGCCACCAAAGATAAAGTCCAGATAGGGCCATGAAAATCATGATTAGAGCCGCAACTCCTATGATTTGAGTGCCTACTTTTGAGTTGAGCAATAGATTTTGATGAAGATGACGACTAAGCTTGATCCAGTCAGTCCGCATATCTACCACTCCTAAGGTCTGACCAGTGTAGGGATCTACATACCAGTTTTCGTATAGTTTAATGCCATCCCACCACCAAAAGCCCTTTTCAGGATTTGATTGAAAGCGAGAGAGTCGCCAAGCTCTATTGGGTTCTACTGAAATACGGATGGAGCGAAAGACTGGACCAGGATGTTTGGTGTTGAGCTGCTCTAACAGTTCGCTTGGCAAAACTGTCTTTTGCCCCACTTCTGAGACAAAGACGTAGTCCGCATAATACCAATCGGTCAATTCTTTTTCCCATACAAAGACGGCTGCCCCTAGCATACTAATCACGATGATGATTCCCGCGACAAGCCCTAACCAAAGATGCAACTGACCAAGGATAAATTTTATGAGCTTAGGTTTTTTGTGCATCAATGATGGCATTTGGATTGGGATGAAAAGCAAATTTATGCTTATTTAGATTAAATCTAAATAACAATGAAATGTAATCAAACTTTATGCTTTTTGTGCCTCACTTTTTTCTTTCTTTCTCCCTTGCAAGCACAACAAAAAAAGGCGTACCAGTGGTATAATAAAAAGGGTAGGCCTGTCTCCTATCAAAAGGTAGTCAAGAAACTTAGTAAAGCCGATGTGGTCTTATTTGGTGAGTTGCACAACAATCCAATCTGTCATTGGCTCCAACTTGAATTGAGCCAAGATTTAGCCAATAGGAGGGCGCTAATCCTTGGTGCAGAGATGTTTGAGCGGGACAATCAAACGATATTGAGTCAATATTTAAATAAGGAGATCGAAAGAAATGAATTTAAAGATTCAGTTCGGCTTTGGCCTAATTTTGCTACTGACTATGAGCCTATTTTGGCTTTTGCGCAGGAGCGTCAAATCCCTTTCTGGGCAACCAATATTCCCAGGCATTATGCGAGTTTGGTCTATTATGATGGCTTTGACACCTTACAAAATCTTTCTTTACAAGAAAAAGAATGGATGGCTCCCCTACCAATACCTTATGATCCAGAATTGCCAGGATACAAGGAAATGCTCGATATGATCCCCGGACATGGTGGAGAAAACTTTCCTAAGGCGCAGGCGATCAAAGATGCGACCATGGCCCATTCAATTTTGGAGTATTATAAGGAGAACCATCTTTTTTTCCATTTACATGGCACTTATCATAGCCAAAACTTTGAAGGCATCTTGTGGTATTTGCAGCAAGAGAAACCAGCGCTACAATACCTGACGAT
>JBCAWW010001202.1:0-1946 GCA_038534415.1 Bacteroidota bacterium
CGTAAGATTGCGATTAGCGAGATCCATCGTGATGTGATAGTTTTCCAATTCGCTATCTGGCATGTCAAACATGATGTCAAGCATAATGGCTTCAATGATAGAACGCAAGCCACGAGCACCAAGCTTTAGCTCATCTGCACGACTTACTACCATATCCAAGACCTCATCATCAAAGGATAAGGTTTTGTCTTCCAACTCAAACATTCTCTGGTATTGACGTATGATCGCATTGCGTGGCTCAACCAAGATTCTTCTCAAGGCTGGCTTATCCAAAGCGTCGAGGTAAGTCAAGACGGGAAGACGGCCAATGATCTCAGGAATCAAACCAAATGCTCTTAAGTCAGATGGTTGGATATATTTGAGGAGGTTGGTGTCTTCTTTGATGTGAGCCGTGGTATCCTTGCCAAAACCAATTTGACGGACGGCAATACGTTGCGAGATAGCGCGGTCAATACCTTCAAAAGCGCCTCCACAAATAAAGAGGATATTGGCGGTGTTGATTTGTACCAAACTTTGCTCTGGGTGTTTTCTTCCCCCCTTCGGTGGAACGTTTGCCACCGAGCCTTCGAGCAATTTGAGCAATGCTTGCTGTACGCCTTCACCACTTACGTCGCGAGTGATAGAAGGATTGTCTGATTTGCGGGCGATTTTATCAATCTCGTCAATGTAGACAATACCTCTTTCCGCCGCTTCGACATCATAGTCTGCTTCTTGCAATAGGCGCACGAGCACACTCTCTACATCTTCACCCACATAGCCGGCTTCTGTCAAAACCGTTGCGTCGGCAATGCAAAATGGCACATTGAGCATACGAGCGATCGTCCTTGCCATCAAGGTTTTACCCGTACCAGTAGAGCCGACCATGAGTACGTTGCTCTTTTCAAGCTCGACGTCTCCATCCAAGCGGTCGTCTAGGCTCAGGACCCTACGATAGTGATTATAAACCGCTACCGAAAGTACCCTTTTAGCAGAGCCTTGGCCGATGACATATTGGTCTAGATGTTCAAAGATTTCGCGAGGTTTAGGAACCCGTGTGATTCGAGCACTTTGGGGCTTTTCTTTAAATTCCTCGTCGATAATGGTGTTGGCGTGAGCCACGCAATTTTCACAAATGTGAGCACCACCATATCCAGCGAGCAAAATTTGGACTTCCCTTTTGGTACGCCCGCAAAAAGAACAGCTTTCGTTTCTCATTATAGATAAAGATAAAGCTGAGAGTACACTTGCACCCTCAGCTATAAATAGGATTTATTCTGCTTTTTTACCGAGAACTTCGTCAACCAAACCATATTCCTTGGCTTCGGCTGCGATCATCCAGTAATCACGATCTGAGTCTTCCCAGACTTTTTCCTCGCTTTGCCCAGAGTGGTTAGCGATAATCGCATACAACTCCTTTTTCAACTTCTGAATCTGATCATGGACAATAGCAATGTCAGAAGCTTGTCCTTGTGCACCACCTAATGGTTGGTGGATCATTACTCTACTATGCGGCAGCGCCGAACGCTTCCCCGCCTGACCTGCAGTAAGGAGAACCGCACCCATAGAAGCGGCCATGCCTGTACAAATTGTAGCCACATCAGGGCTCACGATCTGCATAGTATCATATATCCCAAGACCAGCGTATACTGATCCACCAGGAGAGTTGATGTAAATGTTGATGTCTTTTTTGGCGTCAGAAGATTGCAAAAAGAGCAACTGAGCGCTGACAATATTAGCTACCTGATCATTGATCGGCATACCTAAGAAGATAATACGGTCCATCATCAAGCGAGAAAATACATCCATCGCGATGACGTTTAATTGACGTTCTTCTATGATATTAGGGGTAAGACCATACACATTAGGAACGCCTGCCATGATGTTAGCATTGGCAGCGCTAGTATAGTCATGCAAGGTCATGCTATTGATTCCAAGGTGTCCGGTAGCGTACTTCTGAAATTCGTTCG
>JBCAWW010001203.1:0-1944 GCA_038534415.1 Bacteroidota bacterium
ATGCTTTAGCCTAAATGGTACAGAGAGCGCATACTATTTAGCGAGTGCTCTAGCTTATTGGACCTCTTCAAGCAATTGTTTTTCGAATATGCGAGCGTAATAACCTTTGTTGGCGATCAAGCTTTCATGATTGCCGCGTTCCGTGATACGGCCCTCCTCCAACACCACAATCAAATCAGCATCTTGCACACAGGTAATACGGTGCGCGACCATGATGACTGCTGTCTCTGGGTGTTCTTGACGATAGGTCCGTAAATTGCTGAGGATGGTTTCTTCGGTAGTGGTATCGACCGCAGACAGCACATCATCGAGAATCAATATTTTGGGTTGGCGGATCCAAGCCCTCGCGATGGCAGTACGTTGCTTTTGGCCTCCGGACAAGGTAGTTCCGCGTTCCCCGACTAGGGTATCAAAACCTTCAGGAAAATCGGCAATACTTTGATAGATAGAAGCGTCCTTAGCCGCTGCTTCTACCTCTGCCCTACTCGCTTCCGGCACCCCAAAAGCAATGTTGTTATGGATGGTATCAGAAAACAAAAAGACGTCCTGCGGCGCATAACCAATCCCTTCTCTGAGGCCTTTTTTGTCGTATGCTTGTATGCCGCGACCGTCTATTACAATCTCACCATAGTCAGCTTCGAACAATCTTGGGATCAGGGTGCACAAAGTAGACTTACCTGAACCCGTTGGCCCCACAATCCCAAGCTTTTGGCCGGGTTTGAGCTGGAAACTAATATCCTTGAGGGCATTGATGCCGGTATCGGGATAGGTAAAGCTAACTTCGTTGAACGCCACCTCTGCCCGAGCAATCTGAGCATCGGATTCTTTAAACCGTATCTCTGATCTTTGAGCCAGCAACTCATTGAGGCGTTCCTGACTAGCGGCTGCTCTTTGAATCAAGGTGGTTACCCAACCGATAGCGATAATCGGCCAAGTCAAAAGATTGATATAGATGATAAACTCAGCAATATTTCCTACGGTAAGGGTTCCGGCAATCACCTTTTCTCCGCCCACCCAAACTGTCAAGACTACACTAAAGCCTACCAGCAGTACAACTAAGGGAAAGAATAGTGCATCGATCCGGGCCAAGTTCATCGAACGTTCTTTATACTCATCAGATTCAGCGGCAAAGCGCATCATATTGGCCCGTTCCTTGACATATGCTTTGACCACTCTGATTCCGGAATATAATTCCTGAGCAAAAGTTTGCAAAGTAGAAAGCTGAGCCTGGATACGTTCGCTACGCTTTTGGATAATCGACTCTACTCGGTAAATCAAGTAACTGAGTAGTGGCAGTGGGATCAAGGCATAAAGGGTAAGCTCTGGATTGACCCAAAGCATAGTCGAAACTACGGTAACAAATAGCGTAATCGTATTTAAGGTATACATGATACCCGGTCCCAAATACATTCTCACCTTACTCACGTCTTCAGTAATTCGGGCCATCAGGTCGCCAGTCCGATTGCGGCGATAAAATGAAAGAGATAATTGCTGAAAGTGGTCATATAGGTCATTGTGTAAATCGTACTCGATTAGCCGAGACATTACAATGATGGTTTGCCGTGTGAAAAAGAGAAAAACGCCCCGGATTAGCGCCATTGCGACAACCAAGCCACCAAACAGCAACAAATTTTCAACCAAAATATATTCCAAGTCATGTGCTATATCAAAGCCGGAAAATATTTTATAAAAACTCAACACCTCCCCAACCATATTGATCGCATTTCGGACAATTTGGGCTGGATAGATGGAAAATAGATTAGAAAGCGCTACAAAGAGAATCCCAAGCAGAAGGTGCTTTTTGTATTTCCAGATATAAGGATTAAGGGCAAATAATGAGCGCATAAATATTTTTTACACCATAAAGGTAAGGAATAATCACAAAAATTAGCCCTGATGAATTATTAAACGTCTGGACAATAATTCTTACACATTTGGAATATC
>JBCAWW010001204.1:0-1942 GCA_038534415.1 Bacteroidota bacterium
CCTAAATCTTCATCACTAATGCTGTCTGCCTTCGCCTCTAAGGCATCCAAAAATGCCTTGGGCATAGAGTTGTTGAGCAGATTTAGGGGCTTTTTATCAGCCACTCAAGGTAAAGGCGATCTACGCGATTCGATCTGATAAAATCAGTCTGATCGATCAGCTCAAAGACGTTTTGCCTGATATATTGAGTCATACCTATCGTTTGTTGGCGCTCAATCGCGACCAGGCTGAGGATGCCATCCTCAATCCTGCCTACCAAAAAGGCGATGATTTTGCTTCGCCCCGTTTCGATTTTACAGACGAGGCCTTGGATGCGATTTTGGACTTCCTCACCAAAGGCAATGAGCAGCAGGTGGAGTCTTTTCAGCTCCAGATTATCTGCCAATTTGTTGAAAACATTGTCATCGAGCAGCGCAAAACCCTGATAGAACGATCTGATCTTGGAGAGATCTCACATATATTTGAAAACTATTATGAGAGTCTCATTGGGCGAATTCCCAACAAAGATGATCAGCAAAAAGCCCGGGCTTTTATTGAGGAAGGCTTGATCCTTGAAGCTGACGAGATCCGTCTGAGCCTGCACGAAGGGCAGATCGAGCGCGATTTTGGCATTAGCCCCGAGCTTTTGGATCAGTTAGAGGAGACGCGTCTGATTAGGGGAGAACCCAGTCCGCGTGGGGGGCAGATTTACGAATTGAGCCACGATACCTTGATCAAACCTATCCTGAGAGCCAAAAAACGGCGTCTAGAGGATGAGGCTCGTGAAAAGGAAGACGCCCAAAGAGCTGAAAAAGAAGAAGCGCGTCGGGAACTAAATGAACGTCAGCAAAGGCGCATTATCTTTTATTCTCTTGGTGCAATCCTCTTGATATTTGTGGGCAACTTCGGTTTTTCTTGGTATCGAGGGGTTCAGGATAACAAGCGCTTGACAGACCGTCTTATCGCGCAGCAAGACTCCCTGCGTCATGTTGTAGATAGTTTAGTTGAGGTTGGGGCCACGCCCGAAGATATCCAAGCGCAGCTCAAAAAACCGCTGCCAGAAGAAAAACTTCAATCTGATCCGCGGATCGGTGAGTTAGTTGACTATCTCTACGATTACCATGACAATCCAAATGGGAAAGGCTTTCTGGACGCGAAGCAAGAGCTCTTGACCTACAAAAATGATGCTGTCTTGATTCGTGATGTGATCTATGCCGCCGAAACCGAAAAGCGTTATCAACTCAATAAGCCGAGTACTTGGTTGGTGGTGAGTGCCATCAAACAAGTCGATCCTGAGATACTCAGAAAGGAAGCTACCTTGGTTTTGGATTATTTGAAAAGGGTCTACCCCAATGTAGGGACAAGCACTAAAGGAGATATTGAGGCTATTATCGGTATGATCAATCCCGAACGTGCAAAAAGAAAGAAATCTCCCCCTACCACTAAAGATACTACCCAACAAAAACCCGCTTCGACTAAATCAGATAGTTCGGTCTCTGTTGACGAGCTATTACCTGATTTGCCTGGATTAAGTGGAGCTAGTGAGGAAGAGGCAGAGAATGTGAAAAATCGCTTGAATAAGCTGCTTGAGCGGGCAAAAGACAGTGTCAAAGTAAAAACTGAACAAGCAGACTCAACTGCTTCTGGCCGCTAGGCTTGGAGTAGAAGCGTTCCGCGCAGCGGTAAAAAAATAAAGTTGCCTCGGTCATATCGTGAAAATCGTGATCGAGCCTCGTCCTGACAATTTGAGATTTTTTACTGCTTTGCAGAACGCTTCCCTCTAGTCAACGTTCGCTGCAAGGCACTGCCTTGGAGCAACCAACACTGCCTTGCAGCAATTGGTACCGCATTGCAGCCTCAAGAGACCATTATAGATTTCAGCCTGCTTCGCAGAACGCTCAGCATAATCTAGCGACACAGGCTTCGAACTTTCAGCTTTAAGCTCTGTCCTTTAGTAAAATCA
>JBCAWW010001205.1:0-1939 GCA_038534415.1 Bacteroidota bacterium
GAGGAAAAGTCAGCGGTTTCCCTGGCCAAAACAAAATCATCCCCACACTCAAGACTCCCATCAAGCAGTACCAAAGCGGTTCTGTTTGCTTGGTCTCAGGAACTAAGAGTAGCTCATTGAGCTCTATGCACCAAGCAAGAAAGGCTAAAATAGGCAGACCAATACTCAGGATTTTTCCTTTCATATCTTCAATAAGAGAAGGCGATACTAATCAATTTTAGTGCGGAAATCTCTCTGTAAAAAAACGGAAGTCAAAACCGCAGCTCAGATAAAAAGAAAAAGCCTGAGGCAATCGGGAAAAAGTCTGCCCGAAACTGCTAATCAATAGGGCCTCCCCAACCAATGCTACAGCATTTGCGTGAGCCTAATTGAAACACAATAATCTCTTTTTATGTACAGCTTCCGGTATCCCGGGATGAGCATTGGGCTTATCCTGCTAGGGACATTTTTGTTTATCGGCCACCATGCGATCCTAGATCAGCCCCCACAGAGTATGCACAAATGGCGGCAAACTGACTCGGCTTCTTTTGCTTGGAACTACTACACTGCTAGTCCTAATCTCTTCAAGCCTCAGTTTCACAATCTCTACAATGAGCAAAAAGCCGCCGCCGAATTTCCCATACTCTACTGGATAGTGGGCATGCTCTATCGTCTATTCCAGCCGCATCATGCATGGTTTCGTGGGCTACAATTACTGATTGTTTTTAGTGGTTTTTGGGCCTTATTCAAGTTGGCCAATCTTTATCTGGCGGATCATCTTTGGTCCATGATCTATATGCTTTTGCTAGCGGGATCTCCTTTACTGCATTTTTATGCCAATGGGTTTATCCCCGATTCGCCGGTATTTGCGCTCTGTTGCTGGGGAGCTTATGCCTTCTTTTTTCACCTACAGCAGCACGCTTTCTCTAGCTTGACTTGGGCCATACTTGCCTTTTGTTTGGCAGCGATGATGAAGGCATCGAGTGTGGGCTGTTTGGGAGTAGCCGGAATACTGCTCCTTTATGAAGCCAAACAGTCGTCTCATCTATGGCTAAGGCAGCGCACTACTTGGACCAAAGTCGGCCTCTTGCTAGGAGCCATGGGCTTAATTTTGCTCTGGTATATCTACGCCACTTGGTATAGCACCGGCTTTGAGCGAGGACATTTTGGACACATCATCAAAGCCTTTGGCCTACTAGCCAAGGAGCAGCGGCTAGAAATCTGGCACTACCTATCTCAGTTTCATCTGCCTTTTTTTTATTCGCCGCTTTGCGGAACGCTCATCCTCTTCATCAGCATTGTGCCTTTGCTCGCTATCAGTAAGAGTGATAAAAAGCTCTGGATCGCGAGCGCTTTTTTGCTACTCTCGATGCTGGTTTATGGCTATTACTTTTACTGGCTGATGGGCATACATGACTATTATCTCTTGGCCTTTTTACCACTCATTGCCCTTGCCTTGCTCCATGGTCTAGTCGTACTCCAGCGACTTTGGCCAAGGCTTTGGCAATCCCCCTGGCTCAAATGCTTGCTAGTCGCGGTCTGTATCTTTGGCTTATATCGAGCCAAGACAGAACTACGAATACGCTACTTTGGTAGGACTATGAACTATAAAGAGCAGCCCGCTTTTTATGAATCAGGTCTACAAGACTTCTTACTCAAAGCTGGGGTAGGTCCGCAAAACACCGTAGTTAGCGTACCAGACTTTAGTCCTAACAACACCTTATATCTCCTCAATCGCAGAGGCTGGACCAACGCTAACTTTGGGCTGACACAGCCTCACAAAATGGATCAATGGATCGGACAGGGCTTAGCAGATTTCTTGATCGTTGCAGACAGCAGCCTCTTGCGCTCGCCAGAATGGCAAGCATATATGCGTTCCCCGAATGGTGAATACAAAGGCATATTTGTCTTTGATCTACGAGAAATCAGCAGAGAGTAAGTAGGGGAGAGGAGGGGCAAA
>JBCAWW010001206.1:0-1939 GCA_038534415.1 Bacteroidota bacterium
AGCGAAGCCGGGTACCCATGCGTTTCGATAACGCCCACGGCCATCGGCATAAAAAAAGCTCTCTAACGCGCTGCCTATCAAATATACAGAGTTAGCGCCTCAAAACTCAAAGACTGGGACAAAAGCAGCTGCGAAGGTGACAGATTGCTCCCATTTGTAGAAAATCTGTTCAAATATGGTATTTCTTCTCAAAACGAAACAAGCCTAAGTCTGCGCCTGTCTATAGAGGAAGGAGAATTGACTTTTGCCACCGTCAATCCCATATCAGTAAGCAAACAAAAAGGGACTGGCACCGGCATTGAACAGGCGAAAAGACGTTTGGCTTTGCGCTACCCTGACCGCCACCATTTATCCATTCGACAAGAGGAAGGGCAATTCAAAGTTTATATCCGGCTCCAATTAGACCCACAGCCTGTCTATTCATCAACCCAATGATTATGATCTTACAAGCAATAGCCATAGACGATGAGCCCTCTGCCCTCAAAGTATTACAAACTCATGCCGAAAAGATCCCTTTTCTCAACCTAAAGGCAAGCTTTGTTGATCCCACAGAGGGGCTGGCCTACCTCCAAAGTCATCCGGTTGATCTGGTCTTTTTAGACGTCCAGATGCCACATTTGATGGGTACAGAACTTGCAGACTTGCTTAGGGATATGAATGTGCAACTGATTTTTGTCACCGCTTATCCGGAATATGCGGTTCAGGGATTTCAGCTTCAAGCATTGGATTATTTACTCAAACCAGTCCCCTTAGCTCGGTTTCTGCAGGCTTGCAACCGAGCCTTGCAAGGCCAGCAACTAAAGATGAATCAATCTCCCAGCCTTTTTATCAAGGATGGCTACGATTGGGTAAGGGTAGATTTGGACGATATTTTGTATATCCGTTCGGACACCAATCTTTTGTTTTTTCATCAGGCCGAAAAAGCCGTTAGCACCCGCATGACAATCTCAAAAGCACTCGAAATATTGCCTAAGGGCGCCTTTGTCCGGGTGCATAAGTCCTACATTGTCGCAGTGCATGCGATCAAAAAGATTGAAAGACATCAATTGACCGTCGGTAAAGAGCAAATTCCCCTGGCGAGTAGATATAAAGAAGACGTCCAGCGCTTGGTCTTGGGATAATCAAAGATAGGGTTGACCGCTGAAGCTATTTTGGGAAAATCGATCTATGCGGGCATTGTGTCAAAGGTTTTGGGCTTACCGCTCCGCGGAACGCTCAGTTAAATAGTATCAGGATAAGCGTTCTGCGAAGCAGTCCCTCAGCTCAAAGTCGCCAAACTAATCAGTCGCCTTGAAAGATCGGGACATTTTTTATGAGAGGTGCTGCAATGGCGAATGAGCGGCATTTTCGCTAGATTTAGGCTGAAGGACTACTAAGATTTATTTCATGGGGGAGATTATCAGTCGGCAAGATTTTAAATTAGAAGCGCAGACATTATTTGGCCATTTACGGTTTAAGCCTCCTTTCAAAGCAAACTCTGCCATGCAGGACGAAGCTCGCTTTGTACACATCAAGCATGGCCGTTCTCGTCTGTATTCACCCAATGATAAATTTGATCTGAAGACGGGAGATAGTCTGCTGATGAAGTGCGAAAACTTCGTCAATAATTGGTTTGAAAATGAAGATGATGAAGTCAATGAAATTTTTGTTTTTCATTTTTATCCCCAACTCCTCAACCATATCTATGACAATCAGATCCCTGAAATTTTTAAGATCAAACAAAGCATTAGGGCTAATCCGGTGGAGATAATAGAGCCTAATGAACTGCTCAATGGTTTTATCGCTGGACTAGATTTATACATTGAGCACCCAAGGACGATTTCGCCGGAGTTTATGAAGATCAAGATGCGGGAGTTGATCATGATCTTAATTCATACTGATCAAAGTGGGCAAATACGTAAAATCCTCAGTGATCTATTTCAAAGTAAGGATTTTACGT
>JBCAWW010001207.1:0-1937 GCA_038534415.1 Bacteroidota bacterium
TTTATGCGCGAAACGGTCAGTCTAGCGCCAGAATCTTCTACTATTCCGATCAATTATGATGCGCTACCCTACAATGCTTTGCATATAGGCACTTATTATGCGATAGGGCATATCAATGATGTATTTAGCTATGGAGTAGACGGAAGCTTACAGTTTGGCGTTTTTCCACAAGTCATCAATGGTGAGTTGAAGTTGGACGGGATCGTTCAGACACCGGTTTATGCCATGATCAGGCTAGGCGCCAACTCTACCCCATATAATACGCAACGCTTGGGGGTAGCAGCAGGTATTGGTGGAGTCTATAGTTTTATGAGTTTTCGCACTAGTGCAACGCAAAAACTAAGAGCAGACTTTTTTATTCCGGACGCAGTATTTGAGGTTACCTTTATGTCTGGTGGCAACCCATTGACAGGTCGTTTGCACCTAGGCTTGAACGAATCTGTCTTTAATCGTAAGATTATAAATGAAGCTGGAGACGTACTAGCAGATGATCCTTTTTTGTTTAGAGGCATCGGCTGGGGTTTGATTTATGGCTTCTAGCAAGTCGATTACCCGATTATTTAGGTAATAACAAAAGGCTAATTGCTTTACTAGCAGGTAAGGCGATTAGCCTTATGCATTGATAGGCTTGGCTTTTATGGGGATAGAGATAATGAATCTAGTCCCCTGCTCTCCGTTGTTTTCCACAAAAATATCACCTTGCAGTTTTTCGATGCTCAATCTTACGATGGCGAGGCCGATTCCAGAACCTTCATACTCCCCAAGTCCATCAAGTCGTTTGAACATACCGAATATTGCCCCTCGATAAGCAGGCTCAATACCGATCCCATTGTCAGCAACAATAATCTGATGGGTATCGCCCTCCTTTTGATAAGAGACTTTGACAGTGGGATTTTTGGCTTTATTGAACTTGAGGCCGTTCTCGATCAAGTTTTTGAGGGAGGTATAGAGTAGAGAGCTACTACTATTGATAACGGGTAGGTCAGAAACCATAATTTTACCCGGATACTTTTTTAGGCTATCCCCAAAGTTCTCGATGATATTTGCGACTAACTGAGTGAGATTTACTGCTTCTATTTTTACCACCTCATTATGAGACATAGAGGTATAGCGCGTAAAATCCTCAACTAGCGTATATAGCTGATTAGTACTGTGATTGATGATGTCAAAGTTTTCCTCTAGCCCAGATTGTAGTGCTTCTGGGAGTTGGGTTTTGATCAGACTAGCATGGGCCCCAATTCCTTTGATAGGATCTTTGATATCATGCGAAGCGATATAACTAAACGTCCTAAGCTCGTAATTGACTTGTTCGAGATTTCGATTGACCTTTTGTAGCTCTTTGGTACGATCGACAACGTCCATCTCTAATTGTTGGGCGTATTGTTTGCCTTGGCGATTGGCTTTAAAGATGGTTGTGCCCCAACCGATCACGAGAAGTAAGGCGATAACCAGCCCAATCGCGACGGCATTGCGCAGACGGATATTTTTTTGAGCGATGGCTTGATCAGACTTAAAGGATTCTTCTCTTATCTTTTTTTCTTGGTTAAAGCGTAGCTCTGCTTCTTTTAGTTTGAGTTCAGAGAGGTTTTGTTGATTTACGATGCTATCATTTACGGCCTTGTATGTAAGCAGGTATTGATATGCCTCCTCATAGCGCCCCATTTCACGATATAGGTCAGACGCTAGTTCTAAATCTTCCGCAGTCCTTACAAGTTGTCCAGAAGAAAACCTGATTTTTAAGACTTCTTCCATTTCCGCTGCGGCGAGCCGATATTCCTTGTTTTTGCGATAGCGAACTAATTTGGCTAGTCGAAACTGTCTCAAATCATAGGGAGCCATCAAGTACCTATTTTGTTCGAGCTCTTCTAGTAGATCCTCTATCAGTTCAAATTTATCGGGCTCATTTTCAGAGTAGAAAAAGACCAAATCACATTTGG
>JBCAWW010001208.1:0-1933 GCA_038534415.1 Bacteroidota bacterium
TGACTGTATCCTACTGGTACAACGATGTTTCCATTGGGCGTAGCGGAGATCGTAGCCGAGCCATTGGCTAAAACGACAGGATTCTGATCGATGGTAAGGGTTCCGGCATCGGCAGTACAGTTGTTTACATGTACAGGTGCACCTGCAACGTCAAGCGAAGCACAAAGACCGTTGGCTGTAACTAAGTTCAAAACATCTACTCCCGTGGTAGTGCCAAACTGTACGACAGACAAGTCGAGGAAATTGGCGCTGTTCGGATCGGCATCATATACCAAAGTATGGATGGTGTAGCTACCTGCGGTGTTGACTGTAAAACTAGGCGTAGCTGAGACTTGCTCGATCACGAGTCCAGTGCCTGAAGTCAAGACAAAGATTTGGCTGTATCCTACTGGTACAACGATGTTTCCATTGGGCGTAGCTGAGATGGTAGCCGAACCATTGGCTAGAATGACAGGGTTCTGATCGATGCTAAGCGTTCCGGCATCGGCAGTACAAGCTTGGATATGTACACCTGCACCGGCCACATCGAGAGAAGCACATATCTCATTGGCTAAAACCAATGCAAGGACATCCCCTCCGGTGGTAGTACCAAATTGTACTACTGACAGATCTAAGAAATTGGGACTATTGGGATTTGCATCATAAACGAGCGTATGGATCGTATAGTCGCCAGCGGCATTGACCGTAAAGTTCGGCGAAGCCGAAACCTGCTCAATGACCAAATTGGGACCAGAGGTCAAAACAAAAATTTGACTATAGCCTGCTGGAACATGAATATTACCGTCAGGAGTAGCTGATACGGTAGCAGTGCCATTTAAGAAGTTGACCGGATCTTGATCTATGGTGAGTGTGCCAGCATCTGCTGTACAATTATTGACAACAATATCATCCCCTGCCAAATCGATTGAGGCACAAATGCCACTATTGGTGATTTGGATGAGGACGTTTAGTAGGGTAGTGCTACCCGTATTGATGGTAGAAATATCGAAATAATCAGGACTGTTTGGGTCTGAGTCATATACCAAAGAATGAAAAGAATAGGTTCCAGCCGCATTCACGCTGAAACTTGGCGAGTTAGCCGTTTGCTGGATTACTTGATTGCTACCCGTTGTCAGTAGATAGAGTACAGAGTAGCCATTGGGTATAACACCGGGCGTCTGAATATTGGCAGTGATGGTTTGAGTACCGCCTGCGCCCAATGTGGTATGGTTAGTAGGGGTCTTGAGGACTTCTGTTTGAGCAGTACAATTGCTGCTCAGGGCATAATGCACTGCATCATCAAAAAAGGACCAAGCATTATGCGTCGGGTGAGAAGCAGTATTTGGCCCAAAGAAAAAACCGATTCGAGTAGCTGGAGCCGCTAGACCGACCATCATATCACCTGCATCATAGCTAAAGATGGCATATTTATTTGGGTGATTGAACAGACGGGCGATCTTGTCTGCATTATTGCTAGGATCTCCCCAACGTAAGCTGGTTTGAGCAGTGGTAACCGTTACATTACCAATAAAACCAGAGGCTATTGGATGGCTGGGATCTGTGATTTGGACGCGATCGACTGAACCTTGGAGACCATAATCTACGCCTGTGATATGCCCCGTCATGTGCAAATCATCAAATAGATAGGACTCACAAACAATCATAGGCACTGGAGTGTGAGTGTACATACCTCCGATATTGGTTGAAACAACCGTTGAAGAGATAATCACAATATCCTTACCATTGGCTGCTGCTGCAGTAGCTGGGTTAGAAGGGCCACCAACGCTAGTTACCGTTAGGCCTTGGCCTTGCAAACGGGCAAGGATAGCTTGATCGCTAGCATTGTAATTGACTGGATCAGAATTTGTCACAAATAAGGCCTGTTGACTAAATAATGGTCCGCTCACTAAGAGCATGATGAGGAACCAAAAAGGGGCCAGGATTTTCCTTCGCA
>JBCAWW010001209.1:0-1932 GCA_038534415.1 Bacteroidota bacterium
TGATGAAATCATCGGTCTTTTCGATGTCAACGCCATCATTGCGATAGACCCAACCATTGTTCCAGGAAGTAAAATTACCGGTCGTTACTTGATAATTGGCTACTTCATTGTCGTAATAGGCTTCTCCCACTACTCCCATATCAAAGTCGGTAGTATAGACAATACCGGGAATACTTTGGACATTATAAGGCATTGTCTCATCCGAATACACTTGACGAAACATAGCATCTATCACGTCTTTTTGAAAGACTGTATTCTGCATCTTAAAATCTTCGGCTAACTCCATCAAAGAAGCGGTAGCAACAGCGGCAGAGGGAGGAGTCCCCCCATTGTTCCAGTAATCGAGCAGGTCGTCGTAGCCTTGCTTTTTGACGACAGTAAGCGGACCAGCGATCGATTCGACTTTTTTCATGGGCCACCATGCCCATCCCATATCGTTGTCTTCAAAAAGGCGGATCGCATTGCGAAACCAGACGTTGGAGTTCTCACCACTTTCCCCAAGGTAAAGGGGCACATTATATGTATTGCGCATATCAAGTACCCACTGGATAGAAGCCTGATCGTTGACTGACCAGTATTTATGTGGGCTATAAACCATCGTACTATCCCAAGGAGGAGTAAGACCCGTAAAATCGTTGGCAAACCAATTGCCTTCGATAAAGAGGATGTGGTTGGTATCCACACTACGGATACTATCGGTGATTTGCTCATAAACTTGTCTTAGCAGGGTGCCATTGGGTAGATTCCAATTGGGCTCATTGAGCAAGTCATAACCGGCTACATAAGGTTCGTTGGCATAACGCTGGGCGAGTTGCTTCCAAAGAGCAGCCGTCTTGGATTGATTTGCGGGGCTTTCCCATAGCGAAAACTTGCTGGGATCATAGTCTGAAATCCCTTCATCATAACCTTGACCACCGGGAGCAGCATGCAAGTCAAGTACGACATACATTTCGTTTTGCTTGCACCATGAAATGAGACTATCGGTAAGCTCAAATCCTTTAGTAAGCCAGGTATTCTGTCCATTTACGGGTTCATCTTCTACTGGCAGGGTAAAAAGGTTGTAATGCATCGGTAAACGTACCGAGTTGAAGCCCCAAGCCTTGAGGGTATCAATATCTCTTTTGGTAACGTGGTTGGATAACCATGCATCATAAAAAGCATCAGTTGCAGCAGGACCGATGAGGGCTTCGATTTCACTTTTGAGTTTATGTTGGGCATTAGCAAAGCCAGCCGTTTGCAGCATATAACCTTCTTGCAGCATCCAGCCGCCTAAGCCCATCCCTCTTAGGATAATGGTATCACCAGAGGCATTGACAATTGCTTTACCATTGGTTTGTAGCATACTCAGCCCTTGAGCATGGCTCGAAAAACTGGCAATGAGTAGGCAGCAAACAAATAATAAGGGGAACTTTTTAATCATTTTGTTGAGCTAAATAGTAGAGTGATTATTGAACTTGAGGAGTATGTTTTTCTAAATTCTAATATAGCGATTCCCCTATATAAATACAGTACGACAATAGTACTACAAGCGTCTCCAAACGTCAAGAGGGCACACAAACAGCTATATTTCAAGCATTTAGGTGCCCCATAAGCAAGGCCACTACCGCTAAGATTTAGCCTACTACAATTATACTACAGGCAGATTTTGGGAGCGATATAGCTTAGGATGCTGAGGAGGAATCCGTTCTTCCTTTAAATTCGACGATATAACGTTGGAGATTATCTTTGGCTTCCAGGCCCAGTCTCTTTTTGAGGCGATAACGGCTTTGCTCAACCCCCCGGACAGAAATATTGAGTAGAGAGGCAATCTCTTTGGTGGTGAGGTTGATCCGGATGAGAGAACAAATCCGTAGATCGTTTTGCGTCAATTCGGGATGCGTAGCCTGAAGGGATTGCAGGAAGTCCTTATCCACTTCGTTGAAATATAGGTTA
>JBCAWW010001210.1:0-1929 GCA_038534415.1 Bacteroidota bacterium
CATTCATAAGCTAGAGGGCCTAAAGACCAAAATGGTTGAATCAGGTAAAAAGATTTTTCAAAAGTAGTCAATTTTCGTTCCCGCTTCGCGGAACGCTTATTTATCCCGACATCTGATTTTGTGTCTCTGGCCTATTTTCTTTCCTGCCTGCCGCTTCGCGGAACGCTTCTCTCTTTTAGAGCCTCCTTGCTTGGACGCTTGTATCAGTGGAGGCTTTAAGGTGCTACCTTCTTGACATCGCAGGGATTAACTTATAGTGCATAGTTTTTTTTCTTCTGGGAAATAGTTATTTTTGCAGCGATTTTTGGCAAACCTGTCAGAGAAAACATATCATATATAATACTAAGCAAAGCGATGGCAATTAGTGCTAAACAAGTCAATGAATTGCGTAAGGCCACTGGCGCCGGCATGATGGATTGTAAAAAAGCCTTGGTTGAAGCCGATGGTGATCTCCAAAAAGCGGTAGAATTTCTCCGCAAAAAAGGCCAGAAAGTTTCTGCCAAACGTGCCGACCGTGAGGCAAACGAAGGTGCTGTATTTATCGCTGCTAATGGCGATAGCTCCAAAGCAGTCGTAATCGAACTCAATTGCGAAACAGATTTCGTTGCCCGTAACGAAGATTTTCAAGCGCTTGGTCAGTCTATTGCTGACAAGGCCTTGGCCGAAGAACCTGCTGATTTAGAGGCGCTCAAAGCACTAGACCTTAATGGTAACTCTATCGCAGATACTTTAATAGAAGCGATCGGTAAGATCGGTGAAAAACTTGACGTCAGTAAGTACTCTGCTATCACTGGTGATAAAGTAGTTACTTACATCCACCCAGGTGCTCGCATCGGTGTAGCAGTGGCCTTTGCCAATGTTACAGAAGGCGACACTGCCGCAGTTGGCAAGGATGTTGCAATGCAAATTGCAGCGATGAGTCCTGTTGCAGTCGACAAAGATGGCGTTCCTACTGATGTAGTAGAGAAGGAAATCGAAATCGGTAAAGAACAAGCTCGTCAGCAAGGCAAGCCTGAAGCGATCCTCGAAAAAATCGCGATGGGTAAGTTGAACAAGTTCTATAAAGAAAATACTCTTTTGAATCAGGACTTTGTCAAGGATACTTCTCTCTCTGTGAGCAAGTATATCTCGCAAAGCCTCGGCAAAGAAGCTACTGTCAGCGACTTTAAGCGAGTCCAGCTAGGCAGCTAGTGATATAATGAATTTTACAAAAGAGAGTTTTTCGAAACTCTCTTTTTTTATATCTAGCATTAATGAATCAATCTCCCACTTACAAAAGAATCCTGCTCAAGCTCAGTGGCGAAGCGCTCATCGGTACCCAAGACTATGGGATCGATAGCGAAACCCTGATGCGCTATGCTCAACAAATCGTCGAACTCAACCAGATGGGAGTTGAAGTGGCCGTCGTCGTCGGCGGTGGCAACATCTTTAGAGGCTTACAAGGCGCCAGTGAAGGCATGGGCCGCGCCCATGGTGACTATATGGGCATGCTTGCAACCGTGATCAACGGCATGGCACTTCAAGATGCGGTTGAAAGACTAGGGGCAAAATGTCGCCTACAATCTGCCATCGGCATGGACAAGATTTGCGAACCCTACATTCGCCGCCGTGCCGTACGCCACCTCGAAAAGGGGCGTGTCGTCATCTTTGGTGCGGGTACCGGAAATCCGTTTTTTACGACCGATACCGCCGCAAGTTTGCGCGCTATCGAGATTGAAGCCGATGTGGTCCTTAAAGGTACTCGTGTAGACGGTGTCTACACGGCCGATCCAGAAAAAGACAGCACTGCCGTCAAATTTGACGAAATCTCTTTTGCAGATGTATTGCGTGATCGTCTCAAAGTGATGGACATGACCGCTTTTACGCTCTGTCAAGAAAACGAATTACCGATCATCATTTTCAACATCAATCAACCCGAAAATCTCAAAC
>JBCAWW010001211.1:0-1928 GCA_038534415.1 Bacteroidota bacterium
ACCGCCGTTCGGCTAGAGATATCTCAAATATCGTCGTAGATCAACCCGGTATCATTTTTAGTGCTCAAAATTTAAGCGCTATCGTATACAACTGGGGCCAGTTTTTGGATCATGACATTGACCTGACTCCAGAGTATGAAGAAGAATATGAACCCATCCAAATTCCGACGGATGAAACCTTATTTACCATGGAGATTCCTTTTTTTCGCTCAGAGTTTTACAATCTCCCCAACGATGGGCTACCGAGAGAGCAACTCAATGTGATTACGGCTTGGATCGATGGATCCAATGTCTACGGCTCCGAAGACGAGCGAGCAGATTGGTTGCGCACTCATACAGATGGAAAACTAAAAACTTCTGCGGGTAATCTTCTTCCCTTCAATACCTTGGATGGCGAATATGCGAGTGCCGTCGATACCACTGCGCCTAGTACCGCTGGCGCTGATGCCAATGGCAAAATGTGGGTAGCCGGTGACGTGAGAGTAGGGGAGCAGGTAGGACTGACGACTTTGCATACTCTCTTTGTCAGAGAGCACAACCGTATTTGTGATGAGTTGATCGCGGCAGGTCTGACCGACGACGATGCTATATATCAAGAGGCCCGCAAAAAAGTGGTTGCCTTAATCCAAAAGATCACTTACCAAGAATTTCTCCCTGCCTTAGGCGTGAGTCTACCCGCTTATACCGGATACGATAGTAGTGTAAACCCCAATATCTCTAACCTATTTTCTGCCGCAGCCTATCGCTTGGGACACACCATGGTAGTAGACAGTGTCAGAATGCTTGACAATGACTGTAATCCGGTAGGCGATACCCTGGTGTCTCTCGTTGAAGCCTTCTTCAATCCGGAGATTATCCGTAATTATGATATTGACTATTTCTTAAAGGGCTTGACTGTTGAAGTTCAGTATGAAGTGGATCCTTATATCGTACCAGAATTACGGGACTTTCTTTTTAGTGATCCCAATACTTCTCCCGTAGTAGGGGGGCTTGATCTTGCTGCTGCCAATATCCAGCGAGGACGTGATCATGGGCTTCCCGATTATAATTCAATTCGAGAATACTTCCTCGGTGCAAAAGCCACTTCTTTTGCTGACATTACTTCAGACTCGATGGTCAACGCTCGTTTAGTGCAAGCTTCCAACGGAGATCTAGACGAAATCGACCCTTGGGTAGGTTTTGTAAGTGAAGATTTAGTGAGCGGTACATCTCTCGGTCCCACTTTGCATGCGATCATGGAAGATCAATTTGGACGTCTCAGAGACGGAGATAGTTTTTACTATGAAAGTTATCTCACCGGTGATGATCTGACGGAGGTCAATGCTACTACCCTTTCGGATATCGTCATGCGTAATACAGGCCTAAGCGGTTTAGAAGCCAATATCATGTATGCTGACATCGATTGTGATGGTACGACCAGTACAGGTATTTCTACCCCGGAATTTGCACTTCAGATCAAAGTATTTCCCAATCCGACCACGGGTTTGCTCCATGTTAAATGGGAGGATCCAAGTTTGAGTATCGCAAACTTTAGTGTGCTCAATGTCAGAGGGCAGGAAGTAGTACGTGATCGCGCTTTTGCTGGTCAAATAGATTTATCAGACTTGCCTACTGGTATCTATTCTATCCTCCTCAATACCAACCAAGGTCTTGCGATCAAAAGAATCGTTTTGACGGATTAAGATAGTTGCTCTCAGTATTTTCATCCTCCCTTTTCACTGATTGGGGAGGATCTTTTTTTTGCCGCTTCGCGGAACGACAAGAAATCCCCTATTGCCAGATAGGAGATTTAGCTTTCAAGGATCTCAATACATCGCATTCACTTCAGACTAAGGTTTTTTGCTTCGCAAAACGCTTATCAATGGCCGTTTTTGTGAGATCCTTGAAAGCTAAATCTCCTATCTGGCAATAGGGGATTTCTTGTCGTT
>JBCAWW010001212.1:0-1928 GCA_038534415.1 Bacteroidota bacterium
GATGAAGTAAGATTCATTCAAGATTATAGTCAGCGACTCAAGCTGATCATTTCTAAAAATCGCTCAAATGCCTGTATCCGCTGAGGGATCCCTTTGGAATAATCTAGGCGATCAATAGAAATGATCAGCTTGAGTCGCTGACTATAATCTTGAATGAATCTTACTTCATCTGTTACTCCCTCCTCATTTTCTGGAAATGCATATTTATTGTAGTCAATCCCCATAGGAAAGGCATCCACATTGACAGAGCGATTTTTAGAACGCAACCCTAAATATCATGGGCAAGTTACCCTCATATTGGTGGTAGTACCTTCTCGCTCCAATGTAGATCAGTATCAGGAACTAAAGGTAGCAATTGATGAGTTGGTCGGTCGGATTAACGGCTCTTATGGTTCGTTTAATTGGATTCCTATTCGTTATTATTACCGATCATTTGCTTTTGAGAGCCTTTGTGCTTTATACAAGGCAGCTCATATCGCCTTGATTACTCCATTGAGAGATGGGATGAATCTAGTTGCAAAAGAGTTTGTGGCCAGTAAAGAAACAGATCAAAGAGGAGTATTGATCTTGAGCGAGATGGCGGGAGCAGCCAATGACCTGCCCGAAGCGCTCATCATCAATCCCAATGATATAAATGAAATTGAACAAGCCCTCGTAAAGGCTCTTGAGATGCCAGAAAAAGAACAAGCTTCTGCTCTGGAAGAAATGCAGCGCAAACTCAAAAAGTATAGCGTTGAGCATTGGGCCAATAGTTTTATTAGAGAACAAATCGAAGTGAAAAAATTGCAAAAAGATCGCGAAACTAAGCTGTTAAACGAGGATACACGTTCTCAGCTATTAGATGCTTATAAAAAAGCACAATCCAGACTTCTGTTGTTGGATTATGACGGTACTTTAGTGGGCTTTAAAAATGATCCTAATCAGGCCTCGCCTGATGATCAACTACTGGAAATCATCCAAAAACTCAATAGCCAATATGGTACCATGCCCGTCATTATCAGTGGGCGTGATCGCTATACCCTAGGGGCTTGGTTTGGCGAAAGTGGAATAGAGATGGTCTCCGAACACGGAGTCTGGCTTTGGAAGGAACAAGGTTGGAAACTTAACGAAGGCGTTATTGCTAGCTGGAAACCAGCCGTTCGCCCCATCTTAGAAAACCTTGTAGAGAGAACGCCTGGTTCTTTTATCGAAGAAAAGGACTATACCCTTGCTTGGCACTACCGCATGGTCGATAATGAATTGGGCTCCAATCGTGTCCGCGAAATTAGAGATCAGTTGATTTACCTTACTGCAAACCACAATCTGCAGGTACTAGAGGGTAATAAGGTGGTAGAAATTCGCAATGCAGGTATCAATAAAGGCAAGGCAGCCAGTATGTGGCTCAATCGCCAGAACTGGGATTTTGTTCTCGCGATTGGGGACGATCATACGGATGAAGATACTTTTGCTGCAGTACCAGAAAGCGCCTATACAATCAAGGTAGGATTATCGCGGACTTCTGCTCGCTATAAGGTGCGCTCCGTTGAAGAAGCCAGAGAATTACTAACCCTGATGGCTAATGTCAGCCGAGAGAGTACTGAGTAAACGCTAGTAGCTCACATTGTTTTCGTAGCCAGCTCTTTTGAACCGAGTTGGCACTGGCGAGGCCTTCTTTCATGGCCTCCCACCTTAGTTGGTAGCTTTGTGGATCTGCCGATCTCCTACTCTTTCGCAGGCGCATGAGCTTTTTGCTTTGGCGAATGAGTTCTTGATTTTGTTGGAGCTTTACTTTCGAGATCGACTTATTGCGCTTTAAAAAGGCTCTATAGGCCTCTAAATGATACCTTAAAGAATCCCTATCATCGGTTTCATAATAGATTTTGAGTAACATCTGCCGAGCACTCAAATCATAATAGACATCCGTAAAACTTACTTTTTGCAAAGCTCGC
>JBCAWW010001213.1:0-1927 GCA_038534415.1 Bacteroidota bacterium
GTTTGCAGCGCTACCAAGTTACGGTGAGCCGTTTGGACGGAGAGATTTCTTATCGCAACAATAGCCGCAGTCTCTATATCAATGTACTGGAAACAAGGGTCAAAATCGCCCTTTTTGCGGGTTCGCCTCATCCAGATGTAGGAGCCTTGGAGCAAGCTTTTGCCAAAGATGAAAGCTATGAATTAGAAAAATTCATCCTGCGAACCGGCAACAACTATTATAACAATCCGAACAACTATAATCTGCAAGATTATGATTTGTTCATCCTACACAATTTCCCCGCTACCCCTCAACAAAGTGGCGTAGTAGAAAAGATTGTAGAGCAGATCAAGACCAACAAAAAACCGCTTATTCACTTTGTGGGAATGTTTGCCGACCTCAAAGCCATGAGTCCGCTGCATGAATATATGGCCCTGACTCCCAAAGGCTTTAGCCCTAAATCAGAAGAGATCATCGCCAATTTCTCTAACAAATTTCGCGATCACTCGACCTTTACATTTGCTGAAGACTGGATTGGTTGGGCCAATACCACTCCCCCACTCTACCGCAATATGTCCAATTGGGAAGCCAAGGCTACGGCTGAGGTTTTTGCTACTGCCAAAATCAAAAATATCCCCCTCGATTATCCAGTTTTTGCCCTTCAAAACTATTTAGGACGCAAAAACATGGTCTTCTTAGGCGAGAATTTCTGGCGAATGCGCGCCCACTCCTATCTCGAATACAACGACTTTGAATACTTCGACGCTTGGCTCTTTAATACCATCAAATGGCTGATGGTATCAGATGACAAGCGTAAGTTTAAGGTTGCGCCTTCAAAACGTATTTTCACGGGTCGTGAACCTGTACTATTCAAAGGTCAAGCTTATGACGATAGCTATAATCCGCTTTCTGGGGTAGATATCAAGCTGAGTCTCAAGGGGCCTGATGGCAACTCTACCGACTATTATCTTAGCGAAAGTGGGCAAGGCCAATACTTCTTAGAACTCAACAACTTAGGCGAGGGCACCTATACCTATCAGGCCGAAGGCCGTTCAGACAATGTGCTCGTTGGTCGCGATAGAGGCGAGTTTTCGATAGGACGCAGCAATGTGGAGCATTTTCAATTGCAGGCCGATAGAGGCTTGATGCAGCAACTTGCCTTGCGTACGGGTGGAGAGTTTAGCTATGCTTCTGATCTGAGCAGTACTGCAGAAACAATCAAGGCTTTGCCGGGTCTCAAACCTGTCATTGAGTATCAAAAATCCCGTACTGGATTTTTTGACTTATGGTGGATCATGGTCTTATTGTTGACCTTGCTTTCGGTAGAATGGATCGTGCGGAAACTATACAGCATGATGTAAGACCGCTTTTAGCCCAAAAGCAGCAAAATCCCCACTATCAACATTGCAATCCAGCCCGGGTGCTTCGCTTTTGTTCCGACAAGAACCAAAGCAGAGCCAAGGAATACTCCTAGGGCCGTAGCCTGAATGCTAAACGTTTGCACCGCATTGATTGGAGCCTCAATTAGCGCGAGCTGAATCAAAATAGCGCCCAGCACCCAACCCAATACAGAGGCGAGATGCCAAGTAGCCCAAACGATTCCTAAACTTGCTTTGTCCAGTCCTGGGCTACCGATTCTCGGAACGATTTTCCCTTGCTTTCGTTTGGCCTTAAAAATCATGCGTTCACCCAATAGAGAGTGCACGAGGCCAGTGAGGATGATGAGTACACCAGCGATGAGATAATAAAGATTCATGGCGATAGGAGTCTATTGAGCAATCTTTTTTTCGATTGGACGCGAGCATTTTTGAAATCCCCAGCATCCTTTCAGCGCCTAATCTAAGCAATTAATCCGCTTACTCGCCTGCGCTAAATCATCCCAAAGACCACATAATTTTTCTAACTTCGTCGCCCGTAAGTCAAAGCCTGAGCAATAGGCTTTGTTATG
>JBCAWW010001214.1:0-1919 GCA_038534415.1 Bacteroidota bacterium
CTTCATACCTAAAATGGAGGAGAGGCATCCATATCGTGGGAAAACAAATGAGGCCTATCTTCAATTACTCCAAAAGCTTTATCAACTAGAGCAAAAAACAGATATCCTAGAGCGAACAGCATCCATTTATGCCCACTTATTTGACAGCATACAGCCCAGTCTGTTGGTGAATATGGCTAAGACCTACTACCAATTAGGGCTGAGCGATAAGGGAGATCAAAGTCTAAAAGACATGCTGGTTCACCTTAGCAATGCTCCAACAGAAACGCGGCATCTCGGCGGCAGGGTTTTCAAACCACTTTACAAGCATATCGATCCAGCTACTAGTGGCAATGTATTATGTAGTATGGTCAGTGAGCTAATTGCCTTAGAGCCAGACCCATTTAGACAGGCGATGTTTATGGTGGAGTTTTTACGCGGGGCGAAGGAGGAGGAATTTTCTTTTGGTGCTGCTAGCGCAGAACGCTTAATCGAAGGTTTGGACCAAAATGCAAATATGATGGCTCGCTCTATTGGTCGAGCGGCTATCGTAGAGCATATCGAACTCATCCCAGAAGCTAGGCATCAGATTTTAAGACAAGCTTGGGATTTGATTAAGCCGCAAGACTTTGACAGTACATTTCGAGATCAAGTCTTTTGGAGCTTGCCCCTCATAAGTCAATACGATACTGAGCTAGCCCAAGAGATCTTTTCCGACACCCAGCCCAAGATTCAGGCCCTACCATCCAAAACGGAAAAAGAGGATTGGCACAATTCGATACTCTGGGCCATTAGTCAAGCTCCAATAACGGATTGGGGCTATCAATATACCAAGGAGCTTGGTGAAGGCGCCACCGAAAATATGCAATCACAAATTGCTCATTCAGTCGAACGCTGGAGTAAACTTGAAACCAAAATTGAAAGCATAGTATCTCTCTTAGAAATCTCCGCCTTACTTAATGAACCCTTATATCGAGCGCTAGCCATTAGCGGGATTGTTGGAGCCGCGGCTCGCATCGGAGAATGGGATTATGCCTTTTCCTGGATAAAACATATCAAACTCTACTATTATAAGAGTCTCGCCTATATTGAAATGATGATTGCCTACAGAGCTAATACTGCTAAATAATGATATACGTACATCCTGGAGAAGAAAGCGAAAGATTGGTTTTTGGCTTGCTCGAGGATAAATACTTTGAGGCATGGCGGGGCCTATTTATAGAGGATGAGGTAGCGACTTTTCTAGGGATGGATCCAAACTTGTCGCCTAAGGAATTGGCGAGACAATGGTTTAACAAAATTTACCATCGCTACGAAAATGACTTAGGCGGTATGCACGTATTGATTGACAAAGTCAGCAAGCAGTTTGTCGGACAATGCGGCATTTTGGTCCAAGAGGTTGAGGAGCAGAAGCGGATAGAAATTGGATACTCTATACTACCTCAGTTTTGGGGACGCGGCTACGCTTCTGAAGCAGCAATCAAGTGCAAGGAATTGGCTTTCCAGCATAATTATACTGATAATATTATTTCGGTCGTGCATATCGACAATAAGGGCTCAGCCAAGGTAGCCATGAAAAACGGCATGTCGATCGAAAAGACGCTTGATTCATTCAAAGGGATGCCTGTCCATATCTTTAGTGTAGATAAGGAGCCTTAGTTTGTTCACCGCCGCGCGGAACGATGCTCTCCCTTGCTAGGCAAAAGCTATCTCAAAATCCTTGATTGGGATACTAAATGAGACGCAAAATGTTGCGTCTCTACGGATTGGTATTATTGGAGGGAAGCGTTCTGGGAAGCAGTAAGGCCCCGATCAATTGTTGTTTTGCTGATCTGCCCAATAGGCCAGGCAAATCAAAGCCCCGTAGAGACGCAATATTTTGCGTCTAATGATGTTTACCGCCGCGCGGAACGATGCTCTCCCATGCTAGGCAAAAGCTA
>JBCAWW010001215.1:0-1918 GCA_038534415.1 Bacteroidota bacterium
CAGCAAATCAAACAACGCTACGGGATCATCGGCAATTGTCGTGAATAATGCGCGAAAAAACATCCTTACCAGTACCATTCTCTCCATACACCAATACAGTAACCTCAGTAGGTGCTACTTGCATAGCGATCTCTACTGCCATATTGATCTCCCGACAATTGCCGATGATCCCGTAGCGTTGTTTGATTTGCTGAATGGTCATTAGATCATGTCCCCCATCAAGGTCGCACTAGTTGCTCTCGAAATTTTCACATTGACATAGTCTCCAGGACCTAGCTTACTACCATTTTTAGGGAATACAACCATTTTGTTTTGGTCGTTACGGCCACAAAAATCATCCGCCGAACGCTTAGAGTTCCCTTCGATGAGGACCTTATACGTATTACCAATGTCTGCGTGATAGCTTTCTCTAGAGATTCGATTTTGAAGTTCGATTACTTCAGATAGTCTCCGTTTTTTCTCCTGCTCGGGAACGTCATCCTCTAGTTTTTTCGCAGCAGGAGTACCGGGGCGCTCAGAGTAGATAAACATAAAAGCTTGGTCATAACGAGCAAACTCCATCATCTCTAAAGTCGCTTGATGTTCTTCCTCCGTTTCGGTACAAAAACCAGTAATAATATCAGTAGAGAGCCCACAATCAGGCATAATTTCACGAATCCGCTTCACCTTTTCTTTATACCATTCGGCCGTATACCCACGGTTCATGACGTCCAAGACTCGGCTACTGCCAGATTGGACAGGAAGGTGAATGTACTTACAGATATTTTCATAACGCGCCATGGTGTGCAAGACTTCATCGGTAATATCACGAGGATGCGAAGTAGAGAAACGAATCCTCACCTCAGGATCAACCTTAGCGACCATTTCCAAAAGAGCCGCGAAATCAACCGTTTGCACTTCTTCTCCCTTCTTGATGGCCTTATTGATCTGGGCTTTGCCCTTGAGGTCAGTATCAGCAGACCACTTATAAGAGTCAACGTTCTGCCCTAGCAGTGTCACCTCCTTATAGCCATTGACGGCCAGCTGACGTACCTCTTCCACAATAGAATGTGGATCGCGGCTGCGTTCCCGGCCACGGGTATAAGGCACAACACAAAAGGAGCACATATTGTCACAGCCACGCATGATGGTTACAAAGGCCGTAACCCCATTGCTGTTCAAACGGACAGGAGAAATATTGGCGTAAGTTTCTTCACGAGACAATAAGACATTGACTGCCTTCTGGCCTGTTTCGACCTCTTCGATCAAGCGAGGCAGGTCTCTATAAGCATCCGGGCCGACAACCATATCAACCAACTTTTCTTGGTCGATCAATTTACTTTTCAAGCGTTCAGCCATACAGCCAAGTACACCCACCATGAGATGAGGCTTCTCGATTTTTTTCTGACGAAAAGCTTTGAGTCGGTTCCAAACCTTTGTTTCCGCATTTTCACGGATACTACAAGTATTGATAAATACCAGATCAGCCTCTTCTGCCTGATTAGTAAAACCGTAATTCATATCACGTAGCACGGAGGCTACGATCTCGGTGTCAGAGAAATTCATCTGACAACCATATGTTTCAATATATGCGAGCCGCTCCGCTTTTGCCTCTACTGGGCTGCCTTCATAGGCAACTCCTTGCTTAGCCTCTTCGATCGTTTTCTCAAGGCTTAAGGGTTCAAATGCTCGTTTTGTGATTTTGTCGCGCATGGACTTTTACTTCTTCGTTTGAAGGATTGAGGCGACAAATATACGATATAAGAAAAAGGCTGACAAAATGTCAGAGCATTTTATCAGCCAATTAGTTTGTATCTATAGCTTACAGTCTAAGCTCCTTCCTCCGGTTGACGCTGCAATAGCTCCTCATTCATCAAATAAAGGGCACTCTTATTGTCGGAGATCATTTTCAATTTTGCGATCATCGTACGCATAAGCG
>JBCAWW010001216.1:0-1917 GCA_038534415.1 Bacteroidota bacterium
ACTTAATGCTGCGAGATAAATGTCCGCCTCATTGATATACTGAAACACCTTGAGTGTCATCGTTTGTACCTTCCCTACCCCTATCAAAGTGGTAAGCCCATATTCGAACCATGATATGAGAAAACATTGGAAAAAGCATACTAGCAATATCCCCTTCGAAAGTGGTAATATGACGTTGAAAAAGGCTTCTCGCTTACTCCCCCCCAAGGTAGCCACTAATTGCTCCATAGATCGGATTCGCTCGTTCCAATGGCCGTAACAAATGATCACTGCAAAGGGATAGGCAATGATCATTTGTCCGATCAGGACCCCCGCAATATGGCCTGAGAGCCCCATTTTGATGAAGAAGTAATGGATACAGGCCGCGTAGACCACTGGTGAAAGCACAAATGGACAATAGGCGAGAATGAGGTAGCGTTCCCTGAAAGGTGAATAAGCAATAAACTTACTCGTCAAAAAACCGCTTAGGGTAGCCGCAGTTGCCACCAATAAAGAAATGCCCATCGACAGCAGTAGACTCGCTCCTAGCCCACCGTCAAGCTGCAAAAGTCGCAACCAATGCTCCCCAGTCCATGTCTCCGGCAAAATGGCTGGAAACCTCCACCCTTCAGCGAAAGACAAGGCCAAAAGCATGGCAAAAGGCAACAATACCAGACTTGCCAAGAGATATGTAAACCATCTTTGCATTAGGCCTTTTGCAATATTTTGGAGCGGCGTAGACTAAAAACCATCACACTAAGCACCAAGACACAGTAAATCAGCGCAATAATATAGGCTTCTGGTTTATCCAGTAGATCATAGCGCTGTAATTTCCTGATCGTGAGCACTGAGATCATTTGCGGCGCCTCTCTACCTAATAAGAGCGGGATCTCGTATGAGCCCAAAACGAAAATAAAATAGAGCAGGATTGCCGCGAAGTTGCGCTTTAACAGAATCGGAGCGATCAATTTTCGACTTATGTAGCCCGCTCCTGCCCCGAGCGTTTGGGCAATTTGTTTGAGCTCCCCTACCCTTTCGCCTTCGTAGGTGCCGATAAATAGCAATAACAAAAAAGGAAAGGCCATCAAGCTATGGGAAAAAATGATGCCGATGCCCCACAGATCATTTACCAGGTCAGGAAATGCCTGTAGGCTATCGCTAAGCCTGAGGGCAAAGCTTAAGCGCGAAAACAAACCCGCTTTACCTAATAGCTGAAAACTGATAAAAGCTGCTACCATAGCCGGGATGGCAAGGGGAAAATAAATCACATAGGAGAGGATTCCCTTTTGAAAAGCCGTTTTCAATTTGATGACCAAGCCCAATGCCAATAAGCAGGCTATCCCCATAGAAGCGCTCGCAATATATGTACTGTAAACCAGAGAGCGCCAAACGGCCCCTTCGGCAAAAACGCGCTGCCAATATGCCAGGGTAAATCCATCTCCGAGGATTCCCGCCAAACCAAGGCTATAAAGCAGGGCATAGAGCAAACCAGCGACCAAGGGTAAGGCCGTCAATGTCAAAAACCATGCTATGCCCAGGGTTCTATACATCTAGCCTTCAATCACATATTTGCGAAAATCTTTGGCGATGCGAATCATATATTCAGGATCAGGTTCCATGAGAGCCCGAGGCAGCATTTCCGATCTTTTGGGAGCCAATTTGCGGCTTGGGAGCTTTTCAAATTGGGTGCGGATTGCTTGAGGCAGGTTTTCTACGTCCAGCACGGTCCCATCTCCCCAGACTGTAGGATCTTGTTTTTTGAGCTGAGCTTCTGGCGAACTCAAAAAGTCAATCACTAGCATTGCACCCGCTTTATTACTTGTCAATTTGGTGATCCCTAGGTAATGTGAGTTACGGATACTGCCAAAATCGGGTACATATGAGCGAGAACTCTGCTAGTGATTGACTTTTTGAGTTCGCCAGAAGCTCAGCTCAAAA
>JBCAWW010001217.1:0-1914 GCA_038534415.1 Bacteroidota bacterium
GAGAGCAAGCAATGCTTGACTCAGCTGCAAGTAGGTTTTAGTCATACGCTCAACTTCCTGCCCTTGAGAGGAGATTTTAGCAGAGGGATTTATGCCAGCGTATATCTCAATAGTGATTTATCGGTAGAGGCTTCCACAGAGCTCTTCCAATCTTATTATGCAACGCATCCCTTTACGCATGTGAGTCCTAGCAATCCTCACCTCAAGCAGGTGGTCAATACCAACAAAGCCATCGTTCATGTACAAAAGATTGATGGCAAGCTCCTGATCATCAGTATGATCGACAATCTCCTCAAAGGAGCGTCCGGCCAAGCCGTACAAAATTTCAACCTTATGTCCGGACTCGACGAGCAAACTGGACTTCACCTCAAAGCCATGGCCTTTTAGTTATGAAACTATTTGACGTTTACCCTCTCTTTGATATTGCTCCCGTGCGTGCCCAAGGGGCAAAACTTTGGGATGCAGAAGGCAATGAGTACCTAGACCTTTACGGAGGACATGCGGTGATCTCTATCGGCCATAGCCATCCTCATTATGTCAAACGGATTGAGGAGCAGCTACATAAAATGGGGTTTTACTCCAATTCGGTGCAAAATCCCTTACAAGCAGACTTAGCCCAAAAGTTAGGCGAGCTCTCTGGCTATGATGATTTTAGCCTCTTTCTGATCAATTCTGGCGCAGAAGCAATTGAAAATGCCTTAAAACTGGCCTCTTTTCACACCGGCAGAGAAGGCGTAGTCATGGTAGACAAGGCCTTTCATGGTCGCACCTCGGCTGCGGTAGCGATTACCGACAATCCTAAGATCAAAGCCCCGCTTAACTACAGCCATCATGTCAAACAGGTGCCGCTCAACAATATTGAGATATTGGGAAGCGTTCTGCGACAGCAAGACAACTGCGCCTTGGTACTCGAAAGCATGCAAGGAGTCGGAGGGGTATTTATGCCTGATGACGACTATCTCAAAGCGGCTCGGAAACTATGTGATGAAACTGGAACCGTGCTCATCATGGACGAAATTCAGGCCGGTTACGGGCGTAGCGGTAAGTTTTTTGGTCATCAACACGCCGGCATCAAAGCCGACCTAATCACTATCGCCAAAGGCATGGGCAATGGTTTCCCGATCGGAGGTGTCATGATCGGTCCTCAATTTGAGGCTTGGTATGGTATGCTGGGAACCACTTTTGGTGGCAATCACCTTGCTTGTGCTGCCGCCTTGGCCGTACTAGAAGTGATAGAGACAGAAAAACTAATCCCAAAGGCGGCGAGTATGGGAGCTTATCTCAAGCAAGCCCTGGAGGCTATGCCTGAAATCAAAGAAGTAAGAGGTAGAGGCCTGATGTTAGGGATGGAATTATATGGCCCGGCAAAACCTATTCGGGCTCATTTACTCAAGCAGCATCACATTTTCACGGGTTCCTCATCTCACCCCAACACCTTGAGATTGTTGCCACCACTCAATATAAATCAATCCCAGGCCGATCAATTTTTGTCGGCATTGGCAAGTAGTCTAAAAGAAGGTAAGAAAGTCTAAAATGGTTTAGGCAGTTGCTGGGCTAGGCTCTTCGGTAGTCACATTGACGGCAACCTCTATGCGAGCACCATCTGGACGTAGCATACGAGTGACCTGAAACCAAAGCGGCGGGACATCGTCCGCGCTATTTCCCATCATAATATTGTCCGGAATACGATCAAAGCATCGTACCAAACTGCCATTGTCACGGGCGCCTGGATCATCTACCTCCATCACCCAAAGTGGGCCAATAGAGTTGGTAGCAAAACTAAAACCTTCGCGTTTGGCCACCAAAAAGCCACGACGAAATGGACGGGTAGTGTCTTTGGTACTGGAGTCTTTGGGCTCTAGTGAACCCCTACCAGAACGGGCCTCTTGATTTGGCTGAGTATCGCGTTGTTCT
>JBCAWW010001218.1:0-1912 GCA_038534415.1 Bacteroidota bacterium
CGATTGTATTGTCATTGAACCAATTAAAGGGATCGCCAAAAGCACCTACATTATTCCAGCTCTGTCCTCCGTCGATACTGCTTTGCAGAACGGCGCCATCCCAACTACTTTCTGTTTCCCACCAGATACTCATGGATACCCAAGCGCCGCTTGGGATATTGCTCATGTCAAAGCATGGGCTTTGTACAGCAGAAGACTCGTTGGGACCATACTCACCTTGCAATCCACCCACAACCCAAGCATTGCTGCCTGAGGCTGCGCTGTTGATGATCGTTTTGGCTGGCGTGCCAAAGGCCCAACTATTGTTCTCTCCGGCTGAGAGCCAGCCTTCGGTGCCATTTTCAAAGTCTTGTTGATAGGGATAAGTCGAAATAAGAGGGATAGTGGTAACGGTAGAAGTAAGAGAGTCATTACCAACATTTAGGTCTGAGGGATTGGTGGCACTTGCGACGGCCGTGATTTCATGCAAACCTACCCCAGTAAAATCACCGAGAGTTGTAAAGAAATAAGTGATCGTATCACCGGCTGGAATGCCAGTAGGTAGTATCTCAGGTGTAGAGAAGGCTTGACCATCAATGGCGTATTGAGCTTCTACTGTGGTAACCGGATCCGTTCCCAAATTGGCTAATGTGATACTGACTACTTCATTTGCGCCGAGACCACAATCACTTTCTGGCCCTTCGATAGAGACGACTTTGACATCGCTTTCAATTACCTTTTTGATAAGAATATTGTCGAGGAACAAGTCAAGTGCTTCCGGATCATCTACTACGCCTTCGGAGGCATAAAAGGCAATGATTACTTCTTGGCCATCATAGGCCGCTAAGCTGAGCGTATCCGTTTGACCAGTTGCTGGCGGCACTACCGTTGTGTTGCTGTAGGTGAAAATAGGGCTGTATGAACCTCCACAATCGGTTGAAACCATTACGGAAAGGAAATCATCGGAACCAAATAAAGACCCAGCTGTCTGATTGGCCAAAGTCAAGGCGACATCATAGCATACAAAGGTGTTTGAATCGGCAAGGAATTTGGGGCCTACCAACCAATCATCATCTGTATTGGCGTTGACTCGTAGTCTGGCAGCAATTCCGTTAGGACTTCCGGCATTATTGCCATAATTATCATCGGTCCAGGTAGAGCCTCCCAATAAAGGCGTATTGGCTCCCTCGGCCTCATTCCAGCCGGGAAATACCACTGCTAAATTGCCTCCATTATAGCCATTGAAGCTAACTGGGGCGAGGGTAGGGACGAGGGACGTAATTTGGCTGCGGCTCGTCAACAAAGTATCATTGAGAGGACTTGCGTCGCCGTCGATCATACCGCTAATCAAAATATCGTAAGTGCCTGCGGCACCAAAATTGGCGTTAGTGCTAACAACATAAGAAGCAGAGCCGAAGGCGGGGATAATACCCGAATTGAGCTCAAGCGTGAAGTTGCTATTGATTGGGCCCGTAATAGCTACGTTAATAGTGGCTGTATCTACCGCAAAATCGAGAGTATCAGAACCCTGATTTTCCAGTAATACTTCCAGAGTGCTATTGGCACTTAGGCAGCCGGGATTTGCTGGGTCAAGGAGATCCACAACGGCCAAGTCATAGGGAGGAAGATCGAAAATATTGATATCATCGATTGCCATATCACTGGTGAAGTCATTGCCTCGTATCCCTCTGAATACCAGCTGTATAGTTCCGCTATAGTTAATTAATGGTATAACGACTTGAGTCCAGGCATCGGTTTCGGCATTTTGTTGTTGGCCGCTGATAGAAAAGACCGTATCAATTTGGCCACCAGAAATCACATCTACCTCCAAGCTACCCATGTCTGCTCCAAACATATGGTACCAAAATGAGAGACCGGGAAGATTGAGCGTACTTAAATCCAAGCAGGGACTAAATAGTTCAAAAACTTCTCC
>JBCAWW010001219.1:0-1911 GCA_038534415.1 Bacteroidota bacterium
ATTTGAGTGAAATAACTATCAATTTTTTTCTAAGCGACCTTCATCCCTTCATGAGTTGTATAGATAGTTATTTCACTCAAATGCCTTCTTCTTGCGAACTAAGGGCTGTTGCAGATTCCATTGTGCTGACAATGTCCAAAATTGATTTGGAAGCGATGATTGAAAACCATCCTGAACTTAGACAATTTTACCACAGTCGGGTTGTTCAAGCTTTAATAGAAGAAAACGAGTTAAAGCTCAAGATCATCTCATATAGTTCGAAGCAGCTTTATCAATATTTAATTGAAGAATTACCCATTGTGATCCAGCAGGTCCCTTCTAAATATATTGCAGAGTTCATGGGAATATCAGCCGAGTGGCTCAGCAAGCTAAAACGTAAATAACCCTTTGCGGTATTTCTTGAATTAGTTCAATAGGGTCTTTTTTGAGCGAGACATAACTTTGAATATCACTTACAAAATCAAAGTTTTATGTCAACATATTATCGTTATTTCAGCCTAGTCGTCTGCGCCATTTGTCTGCTAGCGTTCAACAAGCTCAGCGCCCAAAATTTAGAGGAGGATGTGCTCGAACAAGCTAATCAAATCGGCCGAGTGTATGAGTCCTATCTGAGCCCACATCAAGAACCAGGAGAAGAGAAGGATACTCCCAAGACGGTCCCAAAAGTATTTCAATCCACAAAGCCTTCCAAGCTTCGCAGCGAACGAGACTCAAGAGGCTATGGCAGACTTAGTTTTAGTAAAGACCTCAGTAAAGTCTTTGTCGAAGTAAAGATCGAAGGAGTAGACATAGATGAAATTAATATGTTTCACCTTCATTGCGGGAAGCCTGATCAGCTAGGACCGATCCTCGTGGATTTTTCTTTAGGAACAGAAATCCAGCTCAATTTTAAAGATGATGGCATCTTTGCCATAGAAATTACCAATAAGGATATTGTTGCTGCTTTGGAGGCAGGACATGGCCTTGTGGGAGGATTCACCGCTGGATGTCCTATTGCGCCGGGACTACCCGGAAAGGTCAAGACAGTGGCAGGTATGGAGTACATAGCCGAAAAGGGGGAACTCTATTTCAATCTGCATACGGAAGGGCAGACCTTCTATGGAGACATTCGCGGGCGAATCCTACCGGCCTCATCAGTCAAGCAAGCAGAGGTATACCCTTCAATGGAAACGCCTCCCCCGCCTCCCTCATCTGAAGGAGGCCATAATCATTAAAATCTTTAGAGTAAGTCTTTGAGTTGAGACCATACATTTTCGGCCACGATTTCGTGTCCTTCAGCGGTAGGATGGATACCATCTTCTAGGTTCAAATCTGGTTCTCCGGCGACCCCATCTAGCAAAAACGGAATCAAGGCCGTCTGATTGACAATGGCAAGGTTGCGAAATACTGCTCTAAATTCATCGGCATAGGTGTCTCCCATATTGGGAGGCACTTCCATACCTGCAATCACGATCGAAACCTCTGGGTAACGGGTCTTTACCTGATCGATGATTTTTTGCAGATTATTTTGCGTTTCTGCGGGTTGGATGCCTCTCAGCCCATCATTGGCTCCTAGCTCCAAAACAAAAACCTCAATCGGTGGAATTTGATTGAGCATAAATTCGATTCTCGAAACGCCATCAGCCGAAGTTGCTCCGCTTTCGCCGGCATTATATACCTTGTAATTGAGGCTTAAATCCCTCATCTTGCGCTGAATTAGGGCCGGAAAGGCCTCTTCTTGACTCAAGCCATAGCCCGCAGTCAGACTATTTCCGAAAAAGACGATCCATTGGGTATCTTCGTCCGTATTTAGATTGTCCTGCTTAGGTTTTGCCTCAGTCATAGGGGATTCGGCGGGACTCGTTTTTTGGGTGTTGCTTGGCTCGTTTTGGCAAGCTAGCAGCAGCATTATCGCTAGAAATAGGAAGGTGA
>JBCAWW010001220.1:0-1905 GCA_038534415.1 Bacteroidota bacterium
ATGGTAGCTTCACCTTCGTCAACAGTATGCTCAATACTACGGCTCCACCTTCCGACCACTCTGGTAATTATGCCTCGATATGGACGGACTATGACAATGATGGCGATCTCGACATGTACTTGTCCAAATGCCGTCAAGGAGCTACTAGCTATACCGATCCTCGCCGTATCAATCGCCTTTTTCAAAACGACGGCAATAACAATTATACGGAGGTAGGCGTTGCCGCAGGTTTGGCTATTGGGGCTCAAACTTGGACGGCTGATTTTGCAGATATAGATAATGATGACGAAGGTGAAGCTACCATCACCATTGTTTTTGTACTTACGACTATCAGCATCATCGTGGCAGGCAAAAATATCTGCCCAACCATCGTTGTCTATATCAGCAAAATTGCTCCCTTGGAGGAAGATATTAGAATTAGAAAGGATACTGCCGGTCAAACTTTCTGTGGCAGGATCGCCCGAATAAACTCGGATATTGGTGTAAGCCCCTCCGACCAACACATCATTACGACCATTTTTGTCATAGTCTGCTACACAAACGCTCCATTGACTAGAGCCGATAGCGGTAGATTGGTAAGTAGAAAATGCCTGATTAGGGGCATTTTGTGTCTGAATAACGAGGGTATTACGATTGTCTAATAGGACAATATCATCCTTCTTATCGCCATTCATATCGGCTACTCCGACGGGAGCACCTGAACGTCCATTGACGGGAAGGAGGTTACTTTGTACCGAAAAGGAGGTGTTTTGAGTTTGTGATCGTGCGAGATTGGAAAAAGTGGTAAAAAGGGAAAAAGCAAAACCAATAACCAACCAATTGCCTAATGTCGGAAGTTTAAACATATAAAAGAGCTATTAGCGTCTTAGCAAAAATCTTTAGAAAGCAGTCAGATTCTAACATCCCAAAAATACCAAGAAGTACGGGCTTTCGGATCACCAATAGTCTCATTGGCGCAATTTGACTCCTTAGCAGTAAGCCTTGCCACATGACTTGGTAAGTTTTCTAGCAAAAGCTTACATGCCACTAGATTTGAACCTCCTTTGCGCAAATAGTAAACTCAAATTAGAGAGAGAAATCGGATGCCCAATCGATGAAGGCACGGAATTTGGGAAATGAGTGGTGTTAAGGACACTCAAACACCATTTACGATACACGCCTAAAGCTATCGGTATGTCTGCAATTTTGACTATATTTGCTGTTGTCAGTTTCGCACAACCTATGGCACTTTTTCAAGGTTATCTATACGGACTCACCCTGATACTCCTCATAGGCCCAGTCTTTTTCACTCTCCTGCAAAATACCTGGGAAAATGGTTTCAAGTCGGGTTTTACTGTTGCCTTGGGCATAGTTAGCGGTGATGCATTATGTGTAGCGTTACTATTTGGATTGGGTGTCTCAGGCTGGTTTTTAGAAACCGAAAATCAATTTTGGCTTGGCCTTATCGGGGCTATCATATTATTGGTTTTGGGTACCCTCTATACTTTCCGTTCTCCACGGACAGACGGCGTCCAAGTCAACCTTAAGGCTGGCACATATCTCAACGCCTTTGTGCAGGGATTTGTAGTCAATTTTTTCAATCCTTTTGCTTTTGCGGTTTGGATTGGTGCAATCGCTTTGGCGAGTAGTCTCTACGAAACCACTTACTCACAATCAGTTTTTCTCGGTGGTATGCTCATGGCTATTTTGACCACTGATACCCTCAAAGTAGGTTTGGCGCACTACATACGCCCCCTACTAAAGACCGAATGGCTTAACTATATCTTTAAAGGGATTGGGGTAATTCTTTGCCTAAGTGGTATGTATCTGCTATTTCGCGTTTTTTAAAGCTTTCCTTCTCGATTTTATCCTTAATTTTATCTTATCAAATCCGCTTTGATATTACAGCTTTACAGCTTTACAGCT
>JBCAWW010001221.1:0-1901 GCA_038534415.1 Bacteroidota bacterium
GCTCTTACTATCTAAAATTAAAATCGCCACTCAATAAAACGGGAAGATTTTAATTTTACGCCTGAAGCTGAGCCTTATGCAGTGATTACGGCAGAAGACGGATTTGTGGATGGGAGGCTAAATAGCTTGCAAGCAGCTCATGGGCCCGCTTCTACTTGGTCTGGTTTTAAGTATCCAGGAGAGCCGGGCCGTAGAATTGATTATGTCTTCGGGCGCGGAGCAGTACAATTTTTACGCTATGCTACTTTGACTGATAGTTGGTCAGGTCGTTATCCTTCGGATCATCTGCCTGTGATGACGGAGGTATTGATCAATCCTCCAAAGGTGTTGCTGCAAGCGCACGCTCACAATGATTATGAACACACAAAACCGCTTTTTGATGCCCTAGCACAAGGTTTTAATAGCGTGGAGGCTGATGTGTGGTGGTGGAATGATCGCCTAATCGTCAAACACAATCAGCCCGCAAAGGCTGCCCAAGAGCCTGATCTCCGCACGCTATATTTGGAACCTCTCGCGCAACTCGCGGCGCAAAACTATGGCCGAATTTATCCTCAATCGGATGAAGCATTTTGGTTGATGATTGATCTCAAAAATAATGGAGAGGCTTGCTATCAAGCATTGACTAGTTTGCTAGAAGAATACCGCTGGATGCTGATAGGGGAGAAGCCTGCTTTGAAGATCTTCCTTTCGGGTAATCGCCCTATCAAACTGGCTGCCAATGATCCCAATCGAATGATGGGGATTGATGGCCGACCGGAGGATTTGGGCAAAGGGTATAGTGCGGATTTTATGCCTGTGATCAGTCAGCGTTATGGCAAGGTGCTTAATTGGAATGGGCGTGGAGAGATCCCCGCCGGGGAACGCGAAAAATTACAAGCTTTGGTAGATCAAGCCCATGCCGAAGGCAAGCGGGTGAGGCTTTGGGCCAGTCCAGAAACCGAAACGGCTTGGCAGACCTTGCTAGAAGTCGGTGTTGACATGATCAATACGGATGATTTAGAGGGGTTAAGAGCCTTTATGATTCAAGATTAATCAGATGCAATAATGGTTGGAGCCAAAGCAATTTGACTGGACTCCGCTTCTGCATAGGCTAGTATGGAGGCAATTTGTGCATCTGTAAGAGTTGGGAAGGCGAGCATTTTTCCCACTCCCCAAGCTGATAAGACTACTGCTTTCGGATTGCCTTCTTCGATCAGCTTTGGCGCATTTCGTACCCAAGCATAGAGAAAGTCTCTGTCGTCGCGGTATTTTGCCCACGCTCCTCCCAAGGCTGGCCCGAGTAGATTACGACTTGTCATATGGCAGGATGCACAATTCGCATTAAATAATTTCTCCCCATAGGCAAGATTAGCTCCTTGGGGTAAGCCGGGCAGTTGGGCGTTGGAGTATTTGGGCTTTGAGGATCGGTTGGGTACTGTAGATTTAGGAGAATAAGCGTTCTCCGAAGGAGGCAAAACAATAAAGTCGGGCGATGAAAGCATCCCCCTAATCACCACAGAAAAGTAAAAGCTTAATAACAAAAAGGAGAGAAAGCTGAGGAGATAAATGATTTTCGGCATGCTTCAAAATAAGCTATTCGTCTACTAGATGCTTACTGGCTTCCAAAAGTCATTTCGTAAGTTTTGGGCTTCGATTTCGATCTAAGCGAGGATAGGGTCCCTTACGGGAACGCTCACGACTAATTTATCTGCGTCGGTCTCCTCTTTATCTGGAGCAGAGGAAAGCATTAATCCAACCACAAAGAAAAATAGAAAAAGGCTGGGAAATTGCGTCTGCATGACTTGAGGCTTAGCTCATTATTTTGACAGGCTCTCTGAGTTTGACGAGCAAGTCTTGATAAAGGTTTAGTGCTCTATGTTTGCCTGCATCGAACTGATAATCAATGCAATTTGTTAAGTAAT
>JBCAWW010001222.1:0-1899 GCA_038534415.1 Bacteroidota bacterium
GTGCTACATGAAATGATTTGGTGCGCATAAAGCGGTAGTTTTCACGATCTCTGATCCGTGGTAGGGTTGCTTTTACCCATTTGGTCAATAACCAGCGCTTTAGTGGGTTGCGTGGATAAGCTTTAGCCAGCACTTCTTTATAATCAAAGCTGAAGAGACTATGCTTTTTTTCATAATCCACGGCGATATTGCTACGCATAAAGTCGATAAAACTCCCTCGGTCATTTTTGTAGTTGAGGGTTTCCATCTTGAGTTCTCCTACGGCTGCGCGTTCGCCAAAGGCGTCGATATAAGCCTCTATCTTGGCATAAAATGCAGGATAATCTGCCGCCAAGACGGTTAATACCTTGGGAGATTCCTCTTCGAGGAACAATTTTTTGAGTTCGAAATCCCGTCTCGCTTCCTCGCATAAGGTCTGAAAATCCTTGACGATCTTTACCGAAACGACATCTCCTTGCGAGAATAAAATATCATTGACAAAGTTGGGGTGTTTCTCTGCCAACCGTGAGTTTTTGATGACTCGTTTGAGCGATGAAAAAAGGATGAGGGTATAAAAACCATTGAGCATGGGGCCGAGCCAATTGTCGCCGATCTGATCCTCAAACTGTTTGTATGCCTTGACCAATTGAGCGTGTGATTGCCCCGCCAGTGCTTTGAGATCGTACTCTTTGATGCCTTTCATATAGACATTTTCAAAGCGACTACGATGTTTATTGAAATTGACAAAGGCAGAAATTAGATTGAAAAGCAGCTTTAGATAGGCAAAAAGTCCGGGAGTAATCTCAGGCTTCTCAAAGTCTGCTGGATCCATATTCCATCCTTTGATGATCCACTGACTACTTTTTTTGCCAAAAGGCAATTGATATAGCAACTGCTGCCAAGCTGTCACATTGTAGTAAAGTGCGCCATGAATAGGCCCTACCATATTGGCCAAGAGCTCTTTGCTCGCCTCCATACTCGCCTTGGGCATCCCCAAGAAATCCTTCATGCTCGAATAGCCCGTGGCATAAGTATGCCGCGCAAAAGTGATGGTCAACGGCATAGTCAGTCCAGGATAGTTTTCCCCAATATTGGCGTTGTCCCAGATGCGGATCACCTTGGGTTTGGGTTGGCTGGTGATCGGTCTGATTTGTAACCAATATACTTGCCCCGCCTCAATGGCTAATTCGATATCGACGGGCATCTCTTTGAGTGTGGAGAGCTTTTGAGTTCCCGAGAAGATTTCTGGTACGAGATTTTCTAGGGCGGCTTTTATGTCTGTGCCGCGTCGCAGAACGCTTGTCTCTGGGCCAAAGACTTCGCCTTGAAATTCTTCTTCTAAATTGAGGTATTCTGCTGCTTCATTTTGCGCTTTTTGTACCATAAATGCCTCGGCACGCCCTGAAACTAAGGCTTCTCCTAAACCTGGTACCAAATTGAGCATTGCCACTTCCTGAGCCGGATCTAGCGGATTGTGAGAAAAAACTACCCCCGCATAATCCGGTCTAAGCATCGCTTGAATGATGATCCCAAAGTTAAAATCCCCTTCGGTTTCATATTTGAGTTGGCGCACCTCTTCAAAGGCCTTTAGCACCAATCCGATCGCTTTGGGCAGTTCACTTGGCGCGACATTGATTTGGGTATTAAATAGGCCCGCAAACGACTTTTCCTTGCCATCTTCTACGGCTGCACTGGATCTAACCGCCCATAAGGAATCTGCCTCTATTTGATTGTTTTCTCGCCACTGGGCCACCATTGCCGACAGGCTTTGCTTATCCTCCAAGACCTTTACTAAGCTATCATAGCCCAGGACATAAAAATGCGGCACCTTAAAACCATTATCCGCCAAAAATCCTAAACCAACTGCCTTTGCCCCATGTTGATTGGCCGCTAGCGGAATGTCTTTACTGTTTTGGATCA
>JBCAWW010001223.1:0-1899 GCA_038534415.1 Bacteroidota bacterium
GTATTCTGCTCAGATTCACTTTGAAAACAAAGACGATATTTCGATATACTACATATCCCTCTACCTCCTCCTAGAACAATTATATTTTTACGGAAATATTATAACGCATCCGTTTCTTAGATTTGACTAAATCGAATTTAGTCATGTCTCAATCAACTATCCACCAGACGCTTAGCAACGCTTTGGCAGCAACAAAAGGGCACCCCAATGCACAGCTATTCCAAACAGAGCTAAAAACCGTTCAAGGCTGCATAGCTCGAATCAAGGTAACAGAAGCAAGAACAAGTAAAGCTCAAAAAGCGACTGAAGCCGTCCAGCCTCAGAAACCCATTAGACCTCATAATCCAGCACAGCAATAGTTAATAATTGCCAGACAACGGCAGCACTTTCCCTTAATACAAATGGTGCGTGCCGGTTGCGATCGGTGCGCATCATTTTTCAAAAAATAACCATGTCAAAAAGAATCCAATTTGGAGCCTCAGATAAGCTATGGAAACGGTTTACCGATTATATGGAGACCGAGAATATATTAGAAGGCGCGGAAGCCGCTAGGAAAGCCGTAACCACTTTCTTAAACCTCTACGAATCAGGAAAGCTTGAAGGAGTAGACAAATCGTCAAAAAAGGAGGCTCCGAAGGTCCCTTTCAAGACACCCAGCACCAGCAAAGAAGCGATTCGGATCTTAGAAGAAGATCCCAATTTCTTTGCAGTCAAGATTCCTGCCCCCCTTCAGGAATCAGTCAAAGAAATGCGATCGGATCTATACCAAGAGCTCAACCTAGAAGACCGTCAAATCCTTAAATATTTCACCGCCCTTCACAAAGGCATGAAGGTTAAAAAGCTGGTATTGGTGGAGCTTCCCCCTAAAATCAAGCGATCACTTCAAGAGCGCGCTTCTGAGGCCATTAATGAGGGCGAAATCCGCAACGAAGGCGAATACATTCTACGTGAGCTCAAAAAGTATTGGGATGATAGATTGGTAGCTGTCCCAGTAGGGCGCGACCTGGCTAAGAAAATCAAAGCTAAGGCTGAAGAAGCAGGCCAAACGGTAGAAGTCTATCTATCCAGCCATATCAAGGCTATGCAGAGCGAAAGGGCTATTCATGCTGTTTTGCCATACGCTACCAAAGAAAGGCTCGAAGCAGCCAGCGAGGAAGCTGTCAAAGCCGAGCTCGTCCAATCCAAATCTGAGTACGTGGCGATGATGATACATAAGCAGTTTGACGAAAATACTGTCCTGGTATCGACCAATGGAAAATTGGGCCAAAAGCTCAAACCTAGATACGAGAAGGCAAAGCGAAAGCGTCCTGATCTATCGATCGACCAATTTATATCTGAAGAACTGATCAACCGTTTTAGCTGGTAATTATGCGATCCTCAAGAATTATTATCCTCTTAGTAATAGGCATTATATCTGCCATCGCGATTAGTGCGGTAGTCCGGTCGCTTTCAAAGATTGAACCGAAACAACCTACCGAAAATGATTGGGATGGCATGCTCAAGCTAGTTGAACACCAGGTAGAAAACCGAACCAAAATTATTGATGCACTCAAAAGGCTCAAATCCTCCAATGATGAATTAGAGCAGGAATTAGCTACCCGTACTGAAGAACTAAGTCAAAATGGAACAACCACAGCAACCAGCGATGCCACCAGAGTCTAGTTCTGAACAAGCATCAGTTACTATATCGAAGAAGGATCATGATTTTTTACAAAAAATGATTGAGGATACGGCTTTTTTGGCTTTTCACCTGGAAAGCCTAGTAATGACCGTAGTGAATTCTTTACCCAAAAAGGCAAAGGAAGCCCAAAGATGGCCTACTGCTATCGAGATGGGTACGATGCTTGTTCAGAACTAGACTCTGGTGGCATCGCTGGTTGCTGTGGTTGTTCCATTTTG
>JBCAWW010001224.1:0-1891 GCA_038534415.1 Bacteroidota bacterium
CATTACTTAAATAGCAATCAGGATCTGATTCCGAAACACAAAACTCAATAAACAAACTTGAAAAAGAATTAAGATTTGGCGGTACACATGGTGGTTGAATACAATTTTCACTGTTTTTACACGAGGCGAATATTAGGAGGAAAGTCAAAAAACTTAGTGTTCTCATCTTACTTTTTGTGTTTCGAATTAGTTAAGCTATCAATTGTAAAAATGAGTGATAACTTATTATGAAGGGTAAAAAGCATTAAGTCAAGCCCAAAAAGTCCAAAGCTCATTTTCATGTAAGGCTTTAGGGCTCCTCCAAGCTAGCTTTCCCATCTAATGCGATTCAATTTTTGACAAATTTCTTACTGAAACTGATCCCATTCGTTTCGTTATAGATCTGATAGCTCGCGTCTAAGGTAACTTTCCAAGTATTGTCATCGAGGCGCTCACCACTTAATATGCCGCTTCTGGGCTCGATAACGATTGGTACACAAAAGCATACGGGTTGTATGACCAAATTCGCATCAGCCAATTGTTCGTCGGTGAAGCTAAAGGTCTCCGCATCGGGATCTATCTCAAAATAGATGTTTTCGAGATACTCATCGTCTGCGATATTAGGCTCATCATCAGCGATATATTGATATTTGAAAACGATTTTGTCGCCACCGATAATGTTAATGAAAGTGGATTGGATAGTACTGTCTTCAATGATTTCGATTTGCTGATTCTCTTGGAAGGAGAAGGTGCAATCTCCAGAACGACAACTATACTCTTTTAGCTCTCCAGGGAGATCGGTACTACAAGAGATGAGCGTTAAGCAAAGCGCGAAAAATCCAAAACTAATTTTAAAGAAAGGGCTATTCATATAAAAATGTATTTCCCCAAAGACGGGTGCTTTTGGTGAAATGCTGCATAAAATCGCTAAGGCTCCTCAAAGCTCGCTTTCATACTCAGGCTTTCTCTAAAGTCATACTTGCGATAGCTAACATCAATGAGGACTTCCCAAAAGTTTTCATCGATTCGCTGGCCGCTTACATATCCAGAGTCGGCGGCAAAGAGATTTTCCGGGCAATCACAATTGCTCCAAATCGAAAATTGGATTTCCTCCAATTGCTCATTGCTAAAGCGGAAACTCTCCAAGCTTGGATCTACTTCAAAGGCAAAAAGATCGCTATAGGTGGCTTGATCAGAATCTTTCTGCTTTTTTTCTGCATAAGAGTATACAAATACTCTGTTGTCCCCCGGAGGGGTCAACAGTAAGCCAGACCGTTCTCTAGCTCCCAGTCTAAAGGTAATCGTCCGATCATTTTTGATAAAATACCGGCATTGACCATCCCGACATCGACTCGGCTCAAGGCCTTGTTGCTGACAGGCCGATAAGGCCAAAAGCCCTATCAGCGTCAGTTTGACGAAAAATAAAATATGATTGTGCATGGGGGCAATATAGCATTTAGCTATACATACTGCCCGTAACATAGCTCTCAAGGTCAGCAATGGTGCGTTTTTGTTTGCTGATGATATGCTGCACTACATCACCTATGGTGATAATGCCAAGGAGTACGCCTTTTTCTAGGATTGGTAAATGGCGGATTCGCTTTTCAGACATCAGCTGCATGGCCTCTTCGATGCTGCGATTGGGCCGGAGTTGATACACTCTTGGTGTCATCAATTCCCAGACCATGGTATTTTTAGATGACTTCCCCCGCAAGATCACCTTACGGGCATAATCCCTTTCAGAAAAGATTCCTACCAATTGGCCTGCCTCGACGACCGGCAGCGCCCCCACATTTTTTTCGGCTAGTAGTTCGAGTGCTTCAAAGACGGTGGCGCCCGGTTTAATGGTCCACAGATCGTTTCCTTTTTGTTGCAGTAGTAGTCCAACAGTGCTCATAATGGTGGGGGTTTG
>JBCAWW010001225.1:0-1888 GCA_038534415.1 Bacteroidota bacterium
ATTGGGGTAGAGAAAGAACCACTGGTATTCTGCCCTTGCGTCCCGGTATTCCAGTTGTAGCTGTAGGGACTCGTTCCGAGAACGCTCAGTTGGGCCGTCAGCTCGTAGGGTGCACATAGGTAGTCCCAAATCAGTGGATCCATCGCCACCTCAGGGTAGGTAAAGATGGTGTTCTGTACCGTATTGGTGATGATCGGCGCGTTATAATCAAAGTAGATGGCGGCGCGATTTTCAATCTGGCTGCCCGGACTCAGGCTTCCCGCGTGTTGAAGCGTATAGGCGACAAAGCCTTGGCTCCCTTGCGGATCGCTCGCTGAGTCCGGCAGATTGATGTTGGCGAAAGTGAACACAAGCACACTATCGTCCTCGAAATTAAGGCTGTAGGGATGACTAGCACCGGCGGCTCTGAAGCTTAGAGCATTTAAATCACTATCCAGCGTATCGCGGATGACCACGTACTGGGCCGGATAGGTGCCGGTATTTTGAAATCTTACGGTATATTCCATCAAGTCTTGCGTGGGCAAAATATAGCCCCCTTGGCCCGTAGCGGGTGCGACCACCCCTTCTGGACTGACTTGTTTATCGTTAGGATCATAAGAAGCAAGTATCTCTACGCAAGTAGTATCATAGTTATTTGCGGGAGTCGTATCTCCGGCAATAGGGTTCAACACCACATAAGTTTTTGAAGTATCTCCTGGAGTTGCTGCGGTGTCTACCATCGTAAAAAAGGTAAATACAGCCGATGCCCCCGGAGCGAGTGTGCCATAGTTCCATTCCAATAATTGATTGGTAGGATCATTTAGGCTTGGCGCAGGATTGATCGCCGCTGTCAAGCTTTCCGTCGCATCATAATTGGCACTCACTACCCCACTCACCGGCACATTACCAAGATTGGTGGCAGTCAAAAAATGGTAGCGAGTAATACCCGGTACCGCTACGCCAGCAGTATGATTGACGACTAAGTCTTGCACTGCTTGAAAGTCCATTGCAAAATCAATCCCAGTGGTATCATCCTCATAGCTTGAAAAACTCAAATTCGTAAGCCCAGTGGCAGGGCATAGTGGACCGCTAAAAGGAGCTGGCATGACTGAGACGACCGCACTTCCTGTATCTGCTTGGAGGCTGTAATGCCCTTGAGCATCAGTGAGCGTAGCCCAACCTGGTGCTAGGTCCACAACCATATAGGGGATGCCATTTTCAGTAGGATCTTGTATACAATTATTGTTTTGATCATAATAAACCGTACCCTCTATCAAGACAAAGCATGAATCAGGTGGGTCAAGGATAAAGGTCTGCTGCGCAAAACACCCTATTGCATCGCTTACTATGACCGAATAGCCTCCGGCACTAAGTCCCCCAATCGCTTGTCCAGTGCTGCCATTATTCCATTGGTAAGTATAGGGAGCCGTTCCCCCGGAGGGATTGACACCAATCGCACCTATTGGCTGATCACAGTTCAAGGGATTGACAATAGGATTGAGGTTGATATTGCTTGCGCTGACATAAAAAGTATCAGAAACCACCAAACCGTTGGCATTTGAGACATCTACCCAATACTGCCCAATGGGGAGGCCAGAAATGTCTTCAGTCGTTGCGCCATTGCTCCACAAATAGGTGAAGGGAGGATTGTTGGCGTTGACAGTGATATCGATGGCACCTGTACTATCATTACAAGCAGTGTTTGTGATAACGGCATTGAGGCATTGCCCCCCTACTGATATGTAAAACACTTCTGTATGCGTTCCGGGAATCGGACAACCTCCACTATTGGCTGTCGCATAAAAGGTATAAGTTTGGCCAGCATTATCAGGGCCGGGCGTCCACGTAACCGCACCTTGAGCAGGATTAGCGCCATTGCTGACAAAGGTACTACTGTCGAGTACGGTGG
>JBCAWW010001226.1:0-1887 GCA_038534415.1 Bacteroidota bacterium
GTGGAGCAATTGGCTTTCACGATGTGAAAGCTTACGGGATTCATCGCCAAGGCTGAGCTCGTATTTCTTGGGATGAAATCGGTACTGACCGATTTGAATGATCTCTACGGATTCGTCGAGTTTTTTGTTGGCTTTTTGGGAGCGGCTGATGCTGAGGAGATTGTCTATGCGGACGATGAGCTCTTCCATGCTGAAGGGCTTACGGATATAATCATTGCCTCCAGAACGAAAGCCTTCTAGTAGGTCCTCGGTTTGGGTTTTAGCGGTGAGGAAGATGATCGGTAAGCCGGGATGAAGTTCGTTGATTTCTTTGCCGATGCTAAAACCGTCTCGATTGGGAAGCATCACGTCTAGTACGCAGATTTCTGGTTGGAAGAGGTGATACTCGGCCATTACTTTGGCGCCATCGGCAAGCATACGGACATCAAAATCCCTGCTTTCGAGGCTTTCCTTAACTATTTTGCCTAAAAAGGGCTCATCTTCTACGTAGAGGAGTTTGGTTTTCATGCTGGATTAGTGAGTTGAGCGTTCCGCGAAGCGGTCCAAAGAAAAAGTAATACTGGTCCCCTCGCTGGGCTTGCTCTCCAGTTTAAGGCCACCATCGTGCTGACGGATCACATCTGCAACATAGCTCAGGCCAAGGCCATGCCCTTTTACATTGTGGCGATTGCCGGTGGGAACGCGGAAAAACTTTTCAAACACCTTCTTTTGATATTCGGGTTCTATGCCGATACCCTGATCACTGATACGCAAGCAAACTTGCTCTTTGTCCTCCCAAACTCTAAGCTCAATTTGAGGGGGGGCTGGGCTGTATTTCAGGGCATTGTCTAGGAGATTGTATATGACGCTGCTCAGGTGGGCTTTGTCAGCCGAAACCATAAAATAGTCGCCGTGATAGTCTAGTTTGACACTGGTGTTGCTTTGCTCGAAGCGGAGCTTGAAAGACAGTAAAATGTTGTCCAATAGCTCCTGTAGATTCAATTTTTCCTTTTTGAGTTCGGGGCTTGCATGCTCAAAGCGAGACATGCGGAGGACTCTATCCACCAAGATAGAAAGTCGGTTGAGTTCGTTTTGGGAGATGTCGAGATACTCTTCGGTCTTGGCGGGATCTTTGAGGGCTTGGAAATTGCGTAAAGCTTCGATGGCTACGCTAACGGTGGTAATAGGGGTTTTGAGTTCGTGGGTGATATTGCTGACAAAATCATTTTTGAGACTAGCCAATTTGCGCTGCTGCTGTAGACTCCGGTAGACTAAATAAAAAGCCAGCGCGATGCTCACGAAGAGAATGATCGAAAAGAGAATTTGCGGCCAGAGCTTTTGGAGGATGTAGGTCTGGTACTCTCCCAAATCAAGGGCCAAATCTTGGCCGTCGATAGGGTTGCGATAAAAGCGATCGCCGATATTGTTGCGAAAGAAGTATTGAGAGTCAGATTGCTCGATGATGCGAATCCCTACTTTTTGTTGCTCAGGGCTGAGTTTGCTTTGAAACTCCGCGGCCAATAAATCTCCGGCATCGTCCTCAAAAGAATCGGTAAAAAAGAAGCGCACCTGATCATGGCCCAATTTGTCCAAATCATTGGTGGCGCTATCGCCAAACATGGAGAGGATGCTAAATATCTCGTCCTTTTTCTCTTGATCCGTAAATGGGCTATTGGGATTATTGGGCAATTGATCATCGATGTCAATTTTGATGATCACTTTATCATTTCCTGAGGCATTATTGCTCCAATCGATATTTGGAAAGACACTTTCTTCGATTCCGATCGAATTTATTTGGGGAGGGAAACTGTCAAATTGCTTGATTGCCACTCCTTTGACAAACACTTTTCTGAGTAGTTTGTCCTCAACGTCTTGGGCGGAAGTGAGGAACAATAAGTGGCTCTCAGA
>JBCAWW010001227.1:0-1878 GCA_038534415.1 Bacteroidota bacterium
AGAATTGCGGTCGGGCATGAATGTACCTGAGCAGTTGATGGTCCTCAATCGCATGCTGTTTACCAAAGAAAAGTATCGCGCCAACCAGCGTAGCCCGCATCTACCCCAAAATTATAACCTCAACACTTTGATCGAGAGCAAGCAGGGGAGTCCCTTGTCCTTGGGGCTTCTTTATATGGCCGTCTGCGCCGAACTCCAAATTCCGATTGAAGGCATTTTGCTTCCTGACTATTTTGTATTGGTATACCGAGATAGCCAGAATGAATTTTTTATAGATGTCTTTAATCAAGGCGCATTCTTTGTTCGGGCTGATCTCAGCCGTTTCTTGGCAGAGATGAAGGTCGAGGACAAACCAGAATACTATGAGCCTAGCTCAAAGATTTATCTAGTACTCGCTCTGATTGAAAGGCAAATAAAGGGGTACGAACGCTCCAATGATGAGCAAAAGGTCAAAAGCCTGCGCGCTTTATTAAAAGGAATAGAGATTGAGGAAAATTAGTCTTCCAGGCAGACTGTTTAGATGTGAGCCAGCCCAAACCGCTGTTTATCAGTCCTGAGACATTCGCTTCAAGAATTCAGATTTACGACGAGCAGAAACATCGAGCGTAGAGCCATCGGTCAATTCTACATAGCCACCGCGTCCGCGTGTGTAATTCTTGAGATATTTGAGATTGATAAGGTGAGATTGGTGGATACGGAAAAAGTTGTAATCTGAAAGCATTTCATCATACTCCTTGATCGTTCTCGAAACGAGAATCTTGCGACCATCCATTAAAAAGATAAAAGTATAGTTGCGATCTGATTCGCAACGAATAATGTCTTCTGGATTTACGACAGTAAAGCCATTGGTAGTCGGCAGCACAATCCGTTTGAAAGGCTGCTGCATATTACGAATATTGCGGATCAAGGCCTCAATCTTGTCAGATTGCCCTTCCCCACTTTCTTCATTGCTTTGACTTTGCTTCTCAACGACTCTAGCTGCAGCCGCTTGGAGCTCGTCTATGTCTACTGGTTTGAGGAGATAATCTGTAGCAGAAAACTTGAAGGCGCGCATGGCATACTGATCATAGGCCGTGGTAAAAATGACATCAAAGTTGAGGTCTTTTACCTGCTCCAGTACTTGGAAGCCATCGCCATCCGGCAACTCAATATCCAGAAAAATCAAATCTGGTTTTTGCGTTTCGATTGCTTCAAGTGCTTCAGCAACATTGCCGGCAATGTCCACAACTTCGACTCCTTCACAATATTCAGTTATCAACTCCTTGAGGAGCTCTTGACTATTTTTTTCATCCTCTACGATGACGGCCTTGATCATATTTCCAATTTTGCTTCGTCCAAATTTACTGCTTTTTCAGGTAATCCGCTAAAACGAGTCTGATGTCCCTCAAGGAGCTTTCTGTTCCTGGTCTGATTACCGCAATAACCGCATCGTTTTCGCGAGTCAAAAATTCCATACCGGATTCTAAGCCCGTCAACAAAAAGGCCGTAATGGCTACTCTATATTTTTTATCTGCTTCTATACTTTGACCGCCGATCAGCCAGTCGCCATTTTCTTTTTGAACCTGCGTCGTTTGGAGATATCCGCCGTTTCCTTGATTGGCTAGGCCTACCTCTAAAATCTGTTGGAGGAGACTACCGCGCATGTCCACCTTTAGTACCGAACCGCCAAAAGGTAGGGTGCGGACTAAGTCAAACTCGGTGATTTCCCCGCTCAAAAAATCATCTATTCGGACCGAACCACTATTGATAATAGCACAGTCTACATCCTCTGCCGCTTGGTACATCGCTTCTGCTAAAGCGAGACCTAAATTGGTAGGACGAGTACGGATACTCGCCTCGCGGCCATCCAAAGGAACTTCGAGTTTACATACTGGGGCA
>JBCAWW010001228.1:0-1877 GCA_038534415.1 Bacteroidota bacterium
ACTAGATTCTGGGGAGTTGTATAAGGAAGATTCCTACGAATTTGCCCTTCATAGGCTCTCTTTGGTGATTGAGTTTTTTCAATCACGCCAACTCTTTTCCTTATACAACTCCCCAGAATCTAGTTTGGCAGATGATGATACGATAACTGAAGATGAAAAAGAGGACCTCCGCATTTATATGGAGCTCTATACCCTAACCTTTGAGCAAATCAACCATCTGTGGGGATCCTTGGGCGGCAAGCAGGTACCCTCTGTCATGTACAAAGCCAGACTGGTCAAGATACAGCGCGAAATCACCGCTCCCGCTCCAATTATTGAGGAAATTCAAGGAGATGTAGGCCACAAAATTCGATAGAAAATGCCGATAGGAATCAATTATAAAAGATTAGCTGAAATCCGTATCCTGCAGGAATATTTTCTCCGGGCCAAGGATGAGGAGGATGTCTTTGGTATGGAGCAAGCGGCACTGGAGGCAGTGATAGAGGAAAAAGTAAAACGCCAAAAGTATAACGTTCATAATCAACTCCTCATCGAACCGAGCCTCGCTACCAGTGAATTACTCTCTCGTCAAAATATCGAATTGCTCTCTACTCCACTCGGTTTTTTCTTGGCGGTACAAGTCTCTGAGCAAGCGGGAGAGGAAGGTTTGATGCGCTACAGTCCTTATATCCCCTTGCAGGGAACGGAGGATTTGATCTTTTCGATGAGGACTCAGCGCTTGAGCAATTTTAAGAGCTTTACGCAAGAACGTTTGGACCGTCGTTTGCCGGCGATCTATTATTTTTCAAACCTCCCAGAAGGAGAACTTAGCTTTCCTGCTGACAAAGAAGCGCCATCATTGGCCTTAAGTGTATTGGCTGAGGAGGACTTGGCGCAGGCGGAGATATTGATGGGGGAGCTCGCTTTGCGGAACGAGAAAATCCAGGAGGCCATCCTCAATAATCCGACTGAAGATACGGATTGGCAAGATATTGACGGAGAGGGACTCGTCAGTGAGCGAGATCGACGCTTATTACCGGAGCAGTTTTTTTACCGCTTTTTTGCCAGCGATCAGGTCAATCAGTTTAAGCATGTACTGACAAATAAAGCAGGCGAAACGGTCTCAGAATCTTATGCCAGTCAGAGCAATACCTTCAGTCGCGTGCAAATTGATTTGCGCCCAAAGACTGAGGCAGGAGATATTCTGGCGCTGAGCCCAGGCCACTATATGCTAAGCTTCACCGCTTGGCATGACAACACAGAGCAATGGACCAGTAAGCGCGAAGTCATCATCAATAATGATTGGTATGATGCCAGCCTTTGGGGGGTTTTGCATCTTCAGCCCTCCTCGGGCAACGCTCCTTTTGCCCTTCTCCGTTCAGGCGATTTACTTGTTACCGAGAAGGTAAACGGAAATACGACTGTCCCTCATCCAGTATTTGAGTTGAAACTCCGCAGTCGCCTCAGCTGGTGGCGCTACCAAAAAGCGAGCGGTTTTTCTAATCGCGAAATCAATAAAACAGACAAGTTTTTAGAGGCCATCGCCTCAGAAGACAGTGAAGAAATATTGACCCTTGTGAGTAAACATCCCCATCGTCTTAGCGTGCTTTGGCGACAGATCAGTTTTCCTCGCATGATCGGCTTTGGCTTTGCCAAAGTCCCCTTGCCCGGGCCTGAAAATCTCGTGCCTGAGCCTGAAAAAATGTATGCAGATATGTATGTGTCTGAAGTTCAGCCACTCATCAAATAAGTTAACGGATATTAAAAAAGCTTATGCAAAGTCCTAAAACCCCGGGAGTGTATATACAGGAGATACCCAGTTTTCCTCCTTCTGTCGCTGCCGTTGAAACCGCCATCCCTGTCTTTATCGGTTATACCCAAAAAGCAGAAGACGCGAA
>JBCAWW010001229.1:0-1877 GCA_038534415.1 Bacteroidota bacterium
GTACCTCAGCCTGAAGATCCTTATGGCGTTTCTAAATACGCAGTAGAGCTAGATCTTAAGGCAGAGGTACCATATCCTCTATCATTGGAACTTGGCCAGCGCCATATACTGCAATGGAAGAGGTAAAAACAAAACACTTGGTTTTGAAGCGTATCGCATTGTTGATCAAATTGATACTCGCTATCAAATTGTTTTGATAGTTAAATCTGCGGATAAAGTGGGACAATCCTTCCGCTGCATAAGCGGCAAGATGGTAGACGTAGTCGAACTTATACTTTTGAAATAATGCATCGACTAATACATGGTCAGAAACTGACCCTAGGATGAAAGTGGCTTCTTCTGGAATTTGATCCATGAACCCCCCACTCAAATCATCCATTACTACTACTTCATGTCCAAGAGCAAGACAATGTTTTGCAACGTGAGAACCAATAAATCCTGCTCCTCCGGTAATTAGCGATGTAGGCATAAAATGTTTGCTTATCAATTATTGTATTGTACAAACTTAAATACCATTTTGCATATTTTCCAGTTGATGAAAGATATTTACATTTTAAGTTACGTAAAATTGTATTTGACGATGATAGGTATGAAACGCTTTGGAGATATTGGGCATAAAAAAACCGCCAGATAGCTCTTGAAACTATCTGGCGGCTATATTTTAAGCTTGACGATTAGAAGCTATTGGTCCAAATTATTGAGATCTACCTTGTTGAGAATGGCGCCTAAAAGTTGATCATCGAGACTTTTTAGATATTCGATTGAGTGTAGGTCCCTTTGATTGATATTGGCAGTAGCCGAAAATATCGGTAGAACCTTATCTGCATAATTGACCAGTTCTCGGGTATCTGAGTATGAATTAAGAGGAGGGCCTTCCATCAAAATTAAGTCATACTCCTTTGATACTTCGTCTAAGAGTTGCGCGAAGCGATACTCATCCAAAATCTCTGCCGGCGAAAGGGTACTCTCCGCCGCCCCAATCACATCCACACGTTCAAATACTGAGCTAGAAATCAGTGCTTCCCTTTTGACTTTACCCTTGATAAAGCCCTCTAGGGTAGGGGTTGCAGCAGTGATATCGGTCAGAGCATGGTCCTTGAAGTTGGTATCGATCAGTAAGACTCTTTTACCATTTAAGCTCAAGGAGTAAGCGAGTGAAATCAAAAGTGAGGTCTTACCAGTGGATTCTTTGGTTGAAGTAACCAAGATGCGTTGTCCGCCGGACTCGACCAATTCGAAGCGAATTTTGCGGAGTAGCTGTTTATAAGTTTCTAGCGTTTTACTCTTTTGGGTATCATTAAAAAGACCTACTAGGTCCAAGTTGCCAGAGCTGAGGCGATTGAGTAGGCCCAAAGTTGGTAAGCCACTTGCTTCCACAAAGCGAGAAGGATACTTGACGCTGCGGTCCAGGTATTCCAATATGAAAATGACCACGATGCAGAGCGTAAGGCTAACTAGGCCAGAGAGGATCACCAAAAGAGGCGACTTCGAAGCTACCCCTTGCTCGGGTGGATAAACAAAATCAACCTGACTCGGAGAGTAAACGGTGCTGCCACTAGCTGCTAGCCGGGCTTCAGAGTATTTGGCTAATGCCAAGAGATACTTGTCGCGTGCTTGGTCTACCTCCTTGCCCAGCGGGCTGCCAGAGTCATCAGTAAGCTGATTACCGGCTTCGGTCTCTCCTAACTCTCTCAGACTTTGGTCAATGAGATTGATGCGCTCCTGCGCGATATCGATTGTCAATTCACCCGCAATCTTTGCTTTGAAGCTGCTTGACTGACTTTCTACCGCAGTTGGCGTCTCTTGTGATACTTCTTGAAAAAGCTGTTGGGCGATTAGGTCTTGAAGGTTGGCGATCGAATCCAAGAGGTTTTGGT
>JBCAWW010001230.1:0-1877 GCA_038534415.1 Bacteroidota bacterium
TCCTGTGCCTGTGTCCGATTCTCCTGTGGAGAGTCATTGCCAACGCGGCAAAACGAAAAAAATGATCGACGCTTGGCTAGCTTGGGGTAGAGAAAAAGGCTACCGATGGTAGGGAAACAGCACTTGAAATGCCTACGCGAAAGAGCATTTAGAGCACCAATTCTCTAATCTAGCCAGCGTTAGCTCTTGCTCACGGCTTCGCTTACCAGAACTCATCATAAGAGCAAATTCTGAAAAGGCTGCGTATTACTCCATCGATAGGTATTAAAGTCACGCTGATCCACAGAAAAAATACGACCCTCACCCAAATATTCAGCCAAAATCACCAAAGAAGCATCAGCCAAATCCATCGGTAAATCTGCATACTGCTGCATAAGCTGAGCCAGTCGCGAGCTTTTCCCCTTTGGCAGATCAAAAACTTGAAATAGATCTTGCTGATAGTTCTGGATAAATTTTATCTGCGCTAGCACACCCTTGCGAACAAGCAACAAATAACAAGTTTCAGTCATCACCGGCCAGGTAGTAATCAAGTTTTCGTTGTAAGACTGAAACGCCTGATTGGCCACTTGATGATACTCATCCTTGTCATCGGCTAGAGCAAGCCAAGAGCCAGTATCAGCGATGATCATGCTTTTTTCCCCACTCATCAGCGAGTACTTGCTTATACGTCGTTGACAGATCTTTCTCTAAAGAAACACAGCCAATAAATCCACTAGCCTTAAATTTTTCGTATGGACCCTGCTCGGATGGACTTTCGGGCTTAACATATCGCCGTTTGAGAACTTCAATAAAATCAATGAGTAATGCCTGAGCCTCTTCTGGCAAGGCTTGGATATCTCTTTGAACCTGATCCAAACTGCTCATCAGTTACCTCATGATAGTCTCAATTAGCTGCCTACACTCGTATGTGTTAACAGTGGGGAAATCCGACTTTGCCTTGAGCATTATCTCATCTCGTGTAGCGCTCGATTATTGCACTCTAGCCTACATTCTAAGTTATCTATGAAAGACAATTTGGATAGCAAGCGTCTAGAGATAGCGATCGCACCATCCACTAGTGAGTAATGAGTGCGATCGCAAAAAAACGAGCTACACCTGCCGACGCAATAAGCTCATAGCCTCACCCTGAGCAGGCGCAATAATCAATTGCTCCTCAACTGTCATAACTGGGCTCCACAGCACAGTTTCTGCATAGTGCAAGGTATGAAATCCACTATAGAGGTGTAATAGTTGTTGAAATCGTACAAATTACGTAGACCTTTTAGAACTTAATTGGCCTCTCAAGTTGTTCAGTCTATTGGGTCCACTTCAGTGGTTCTCTCGTTAGTGGATTGAGTCGCTTATGATTTATTCCCTAAGCGGGATAACTCTTCCCTAAGAATATGGCGTAAGTCCTCCTTTAAATCATGATTTTGAATGTATTCTGCTAATGCTGCATTGATTAGCGTTTGATATCCGCGATCGCCCGCCTGCGCTTTGAAATACTCCACAATAAACTTATCTAAAAACATATTCACCCGCTGTTTTCCTCTCTGGGCAGGTTGCCCACCCACACGTAATACAGCCCGTTTTACCTGAGCTTCAGTGACTTCTGGAATATCAGATAAATCAATATCCTTATCTTCCATGGCATTAATCCGTTGCCAATCAGTTTCAGAGGTTTTCGAAGAAGATAACTTGCTCATGTTTTGTGCCCTCCCGCATTGAGATCACTCTAATGTCACTTTGGCTTCTAATGTCACTTTGGCTTTCTGTATGGGCAATTACAATCACCCGACCTTTCAAGAGTCCCATCGTAATGAAGCGCTGCTCACCATAGGCAAACCGATCATCTTCAAAAGTCAAAGTCGGCCCTTCAAATACTTGAGAAGCATCCA
>JBCAWW010001231.1:0-1873 GCA_038534415.1 Bacteroidota bacterium
CATAAGTCCTTTTCATGATCCAACACCCATACTAGCCCACTCTTATCAACCTCTACTTCTCGAACTCCAGCAAACGGACTATTGGTATAATTGAAATACTGATAGTTGGTTCCGTCAAAATAGATGAGAGCATGCCGATTAAACGCGTCAGGATTATATAGATAACCCGAGCTGCTGAACCAAACACCTCCATTAGCATCCCATGCGATGTCTGTTAGCTGTTCTCCGAATTCATGCTCAAAGTGCCAAGCTTGTCCCTGGGATTTTACAAGTGGTAGAGAAGTCGAAGCGAGTAACAAATTATTGCCTGAAAAGACCCGCCAATAGGGAATTTGCCAAATATCTCCCAGTAGGCTATAGTGTAGGCGGTTGAATTGCTTATAAGAAACTGATGCGCCTAGATTGCTTGTACTCCAAGTCTGCCCATCAAAAATCGAAAAGCCGTGATTAATTGGTCGATATCCTAAGCCATTAAGCAAATCTCTGGTAGCGTAAAGGGTTTGCGAGGCCTGATGAAAGGCCAATCCCCCGATCCCATCGCCAAGATGAACATTAGGTTTGGCAACCGTAGTCCACTGAATGCCATCAAAATCTACTAAATAATCTCTATCTGTTAACCAAAGATTATTCGCACTCCCTCGACAGATACGATGGACGTGGTCAACCGCAAAATTGAATAGACTGGTGTGATAGCGCGTCCAACTGCCATCATATTTCATCAAACCATGATCTCCTAAGGCAACCCAATAAGCGTCATTAGGGGTCCGGAGTACATCTCGGATAGGTTCTGAGGAATTGTATTGGCCACTGACAGTCTGCCAAGTATTCCAATCATAGCGATGGATGCGGATTTGGGCGGAGCCAGTACTTACTACAATCAAATTGTCATTGTCGTCGACATAAAGCCCCTTAGCAAACTCGAGCAATGCAAGACCCAGCAGTTGCGTCAGGTCATAAGTAGTCCAAGATTGACCATCAAAAAACCAAGCTTGATTCTCATTATCCAGCAGCCACAAATCATTATTGCTAGTAACTCCCATCCGAATCACCCCATTTTGGGTACTGCTATTAGGCAGGGTAAAATGAGACCACTGTCCAGCACTATATCTGGCGACAAAGGGCACAACAAGGCCAGTTGGTAAACTATAGCTACCCGATATCCAAGCATCTCCATTACTATCAACTGCCGGAATAGAATTTAGCGCGTAGGTAGAATTAGCGGGTCCCGGGTTGAGAACATGCCCAAATATTTCATAGTTGGTACCATCCCAGCGGATCGCTTGTGTACTATTTCGCGCCCAAACTATGCCGCTATTGCCTCTGCCGACACCTAATTCATCCACCTCTACCAATGGGGGGCCATTCCGGATAAAGTTAGCACAGCCACCACCCCAACAACTGTCTACCGTTGCAGGGTTATTATCATTGCAACTACTACAGCCTCCATCGGTCCAAATCCCTTCCATGTCGTATCGCAAGAAATCAATTTGTGCTTGTATTGGGCCTAGTCCCCAAAGAAGCAGTCCTCCACAAAGTATTAGATGTTTCCAATTCATAATTGTCTGACTTACTGTTATGAACCAAAAATGGAGGAACATTCCCGCAAGCAGAAACACATTTTTAGCATTTATTGGATCAGAAAAATGATCTAAATCTTAATTATCAAGGATAAAATTTATATTTTCTTGAAATCATACGCATTTTTTGGATGAAAATTAAAATCAAACATGTACAAGAACTGATCTCGGGTCTCAGTCCCAAGGAACAAAAGCAGTTTGTACTCTTTCTCAGATCGCCTTTCCACAATACCAATCCCAGATTAGAGCCTTGATTTGAGAGGCTCAGTGCCGAGTCTCAAGACAGCATCTCTGCC
>JBCAWW010001232.1:0-1871 GCA_038534415.1 Bacteroidota bacterium
CAGACTAAATATTTTCACGCCCATTTAAAATGGGTCCAATTTTCTGGTGATCTCAGCAATACCAAATTTGAAGCTGGGAATGTAATCGAATTTCGGATCAGCGACACAGACTTTCGACATTATTCTCCTTCCCACTATGATAAAGAATCGGGCATATGTGAGGTTCTTTTCTATCTGCATGGCTATGGGCCTGGTAGCGTTTGGGCTGATCGTTTGGAGTCTGGGGATCAGATGAAGTTGATGGGGCCTGGAGGTAAGATGAGCTATCAAGCTACACAAAAGCGACATTTTTGTTTTGGGGACGAATCCTCTCTAGGCCTATGTCTCAACCTCCAAAACGAAGCTCGAACGCGAGGAAACGCATTTAAGTGCCTTTTAGAATTAGATGAACCAAATCTAGTTTGGCCAGAGCTGATCGAGCTAGAAGCAGAACGTACTAGAAAATCGGATGAATTTCCCGCTCAAGAAGCCATTGACTTTATAGAGAAGTGGCAACATTCAAGCTGGCCAGATTGGCAAGAAGCAAGATTTTACCTCACTGGACGAGCCAAATCGATCCAAAGATTACGCAAGAGCCTTCTGACCAAAGGAGTTAATCGGAATCAAATCCTTACTTCTCCTTATTGAGCCAAGGGCAAAAAGGGACTGTAATATGAAAAAGAATCCATCCAACGGCATAGCCAGACTTTTACAAATAGCAGGTACAAAAAAGTACTTCCTTTTTTTATCATGCATATTTGCGCTCCTACATGCTGGATTAGCCTTGATACCCTATATATTGGTTTACTATATCGTTCTCCAATTAAACCAGCCTCCAGCTGATTATGAATTGATCAGACAGTATTTGCTATGGGGGGTAGGAGCTGGGATAGGGAGTTACATATTTTTCTATGCCTCTGGAATTAGTTCCCACGTGGCGGCCTTCAATATTCTCTATCTTTTACGCAAGCAATTGGCCGTCCAATTAGGGCATCTGCCACTAGGAGTAGTTCAGTCTTATCGTTCCGGAACGCTAAAAAAAATCATGAATGATGATATAGAAAGGATTGAAGGTTTTATTGCCCATCACATCCCTGATTTTATCAAAGGGATCAGTTTGCCCTTGGTGACCATTATCTATTTGTTTTACGTGGACTGGCGTTTGGCCGCAATCAGTTTTGTGCCTTTACTTATTATCGCCATTTGGATGCCGCTGGTTTTTAGTTCCCCTTACACCAAGGAGATGATGAAGTTTCATCACCAAGCCCAGGAGGATATGAATAGTGGTATAGTTGAGTTTGTGCGATCTATGCCTGTAATGAAAATTTTTGCTCAAACGGCAGATCGATTCAAGCAATTTAGTGGTTCCGTTAACTCATACATTGAAAGATCCGATCAGTGGTTGGAAAAGAGTGCTCCTCCCTTTGCTATATTCATGAGCTTTATGAGTAATGCCAGCCTTCCGGTACTAATTTTGGGCACATATTTATATCTCAACAATGGGGTGGGCTTTGCTACGGTCATCCTTTTCCTGATGTTGGGTGTAGGCTATATCAAGCCTGTATTTGCTTTATCTAATATGGGCATGCAGATCATGCTGATAAATAGAGGCGTGCAAAGAATGGATCAAGTTCTACAAGCCGAAGCCCAAGAAAAAGGAAAAGACGATACAGCAGTTTTGAAACATGACATTGAATTCAAGTCAGTAGACTTTGCCTACGTTAATCAGCAAAAAGTATTGGAGGATGTTTCTTTTCATGTGCCTGAGGGAAGTATTACGGCTTTTGTTGGTCCCTCTGGTGCAGGTAAGACGACAGCGGCACAATTGATAGCGCGTTTTTGGGATATACAATCGGGGGAAATCCTTATTGGATATTGGCACCTCCAATAAG
>JBCAWW010001233.1:0-1871 GCA_038534415.1 Bacteroidota bacterium
GCCTACACTTATATCCAAAATGTGTACGGAGCGGGTTATAAATTTAATACCTACATCTAATGAAGCTAGGTAATCGAATTTCCCGGAATAATATTTTGCTCAGTACGCTTGTACTGATTATCGGTGGAGGACTGATCTTTTATCTGTTGGATGTAAGTGTAGGCAGGCAGACTGATTTTGAGCTTCAGTATCATATTAAAAACATTGAAAAGCAGATACAAAAAGGCATAGATTGGGAGATTATAGCCGAAAGCCCTGCTATTTCAATTGCCATTATTCCGGCTGATTCTGTTAGATACCGGGATTTTTACATGGATGTTATTAAGGTCAAACCAGAACGCAATACAGATAGGGAAGGAGGTATATTTTATCCGCTCAAGGACTTATTTCGCTCCAAAGATGCTCCAAATCCTAATGAATTCCGGGCAGAGAGAAAGAAACCAAAGAAGAGGAAACGTAAAAAAAGAAATCGTAAAACAGACGTGAGAAGAGCGACGAGAGACTCTTTGATCGAGGGGCAATGGTACCGAATCCGATTTAGTCATAATATAGTAGCCATCCCTCACCTTATTGAAACCTCACTGGTATCGATCAGCCTCATATTTGTGTTGATGGTCTTGGCCCTATTTCTAGGCAACAAATGGTTGTTCAACCATATCAATCGACCCTTTTTTAGTACCCTAGAAACCATCAAAAACTACGACATTACTCAAAAGGAGTATCCTGTATTTGAGAAGACCAACATTGAAGAATTTCGATTCTTACAAGAAAAATTGAGTTTCCTGATCCAAGCTTCTCATCGTGAGTATATCAAGCTAAAAGAGTTTTCTGAAAACCTTTCCCATGAGCTACAAACACCGCTAGCCATTATTAAGACTAAAATAGATCGACTGCAGCAGAGTACTCATTTGAAGGAGGAAGAGTTTAATAACTTAGAAGAAATCCAGCGGGTTTTACAAAAAGCAGCTCAACTGAACCGAACCCTTCTCCTGTTTAGTAAAATAGAAAACCAAGAGTATAACAAACTCGAAAGTATTCGTGTCGACGAGATCGTCGATACTATTCTCGCCGCCTTTGCCGAAATGATCGATCTAAAGCGTATAGAGTTAAAACTAACCGCTGCCGAAATCTCCATTAACGCCAACCCCTACCTAATAGAACTATTGCTCACAAATCTCATATCAAATGCAATCCGGCATAATTGGGAAGGAGGGAAACTCTTGATCACAATGAGTGAGCAGAAGATGATAATCCAAAATACAGGTGCAGCACCCGAAATGGATCCTGCCTCCTATTTCTCGCGCTTCAAAAAAGCTGCTAAAAACGGGGAAACGAGTGGTTTGGGACTTTCTATCGTCAAGCAAATTTGCGAAGTCTCAAACTATGATATTCATTATAGTTTCGAAGCAGACCTGCACACAATGCGAATTAGATTTGCCTAAAAGGACCAAAGATCAACTAATCCTATAAATACAAACTTCCTTCAAACTTGGGTCGAACCTTTCCAAGCGAAACCTCAATTAAACGTAACTCGACCCATGTCCAAAAAACATTTTTTCTCTGTTCTGAGTCTGTTGTTAATTTTACTGACGACCTCAGATATGCCTGCCCAAAATCCTAATCGCCCTGGCGGTAGTCGGCGCAAAACGCGCATCAATGGCCGGTCGATCAATGTCAAACCAAGATCAGTACTAGATACTACTGCCTGTATTAGCTTGACTGTACGAACCATAGATGGTACTTGCAACAATACCTCTTTAGGGAGTCGTATGGAATATGGCGCTACAGATATTGAGCTGATCAGATTACTTCCCGCCGAATACAGCACTTCAGATCCATTTGAAGGATTAGGAGGTGAGAACCGCCGTTCG
>JBCAWW010001234.1:0-1867 GCA_038534415.1 Bacteroidota bacterium
GCCCCAAGGCTCAGTTCGGATATAGCAGCTATCTGCCTCTGAGTTAAATAAGCTAAATGCTTGCTGATCTGCTTTTTTGGCTGATTGATTTAGATAAACCACAGCTCCAGATCGCAAATTATCTTCAGCTAGTTTTTCAAAATAAAGGCTGTTTTGTAAATGATGACTATAGTGCTGAATCAATAAAAAGCCACTCATGAGCCCACTAATAATGAGGGCGATCATGAGGGTATAGATTAAGGCCCCTCCTTTTAATGTGGGCATTTTATTCACTTAGCAAAGTATATAAGCTATCGCTAAAGGAAATTTGTAGACTATGCATATCTAGTTGCACGATCTTCATACCCGCCAACTCATCTCCTGCTCTGATGGTAAATGGCTTATTCTTGAGAAATAAGATCCCCGTCATTTCTGCACCATCAACTCCTTGCACCCCTCCTTTATAAACTACCGCTGGCAACGGCAATTTTTTCTTATTGGGATTTTCTACTACCGCTAGCTTACTTGTTGAGCGTTTGGGTAAACTATTAGAAGGACGGATGATAGGAGCCTTATCCAAAAAGGGGTCTCGGTAATTGAGTTGGAGCTTATAGAGTGCTTGTTGCTCCATTGAGTCTAAAGGTATCAAAGCAATACTGGGCCGGGAGGAAGTCGTATTTGCCGGACTATCTCCACAGCCATCCATAAATCTGAGCGCTACTCCTACCCAAACGAGTAGCACTAGCGGCAAAAGGATTTTATTCCATTTAGGACTAAGCATTTATTTGATATAAAAAGAAAAAGTATCACTCACACTTGCATTGCCAGCCGGATCTTGACTACGGACCCACCAGCATATTTTTAGGCTATCCCCTTGGGGAACGCTTGGCATTAGAGCTTCGATTTGCCAAGATTGATCTTCACGGCTTTGCCGAACGATTAACTCATTATCGCTGGAGTTATAAACCGTAATGCTATCTGAAACCGCAGCAATTTTTCCCTCAATCGCTTGGTCTTGACTATCCCATCTAAGTAGCACATCATCCTTACTTTGGGTACTGGCTTCAATCGGAGCCAGTAAACTGGCTTGTTCTGGTGCGCTTTGGTCTAAGCTAAATTGGTAAAGCTGATAAGGGGAGTCTGAACTCTCATTTTCCCCCCTGATCCGCCAACTATAATGTCCTTCTCCCAGGATGAGACTGATTCTAGTATCTGCTAACAGGCTATCGAGTATCACAATCGGATTCTCAAAATCTGGTTGTACGATTTGTAGGCGGTAGTTTTCAATGTCTTTTGCTTCTTCCCACCAAAAAGTTAGCTCTGTATTGTTTGCGTAAAGGGAATCTCTCGGACTATTGATTTCAATTGCCTCTTCACTAATGTCCGGTGATAGAAATTCCGTACAGCTAATCAAACACAGACAAAATATGTAAAGCGTGTATTTCATGATTGAGTATGTAAACGATAAAGAGCCACAGATCCTACCAATACGTTTTGTCGCTTGCTAAAAAGGGATAGTGAAGTCCTCTGCAGAGATAAATATGCAATGGATCCTACTCGATCTTGCTGTTCGATCTGATGCAATACTTTGAGGATGTCATGTATGCCGCCCTCAAGAGAGAAGCGTTCCTCAACGAGGCTATACCCCTCTACTAGCTGCGTTGCCTCTCTCGGCAAAGAAACAATTTTGACTTTGTGCTGGCGGCAAATCTCTTCTAAATATTCTACAAAGGCGATATGGCTGCTAATATCCTGTTGGGTAGATTGAAATTGGCTGACCTGCTTGGCAAGCCTATCCAACTGTTGGTCCTGTTGGCGTAATATCATAGGGGCGCTTTCGATCCTTTGGACTAATGTATTGCTGCGGTCAAGCTTTGTATTAATGGCT
>JBCAWW010001235.1:0-1863 GCA_038534415.1 Bacteroidota bacterium
TTGGAGAAAACCACCCGCCAATATCACGAAGTCATCGCATCTTGCCGTAGTTTGTTCCTTAAAAAGGCAGCTGACTATGGGCCATCATGGACTATTTTACGCCTCCCTTCAGTTACTGATCAGATATTGATCAAAGCCGAGAGGATCCGTTCTCTGCAGGAGACTGGCATCAATAAAGTAGGCGAAGATGAAAAAGGTGAGTTCGTAGCCATCGTCAATTATTGCGTCATCGCGCTGATTTTATTCAAAAATCAAGACATCGCCCGGGCCGATCTCAATCTGCAAATGACGGATATTGATACGCTCAGCGAGGCCTATGAGCAAAATGTACAATGGGCTTTTGAAACCATGGAGCGTAAAAACCACGACTATGGAGAAGCTTGGCGCAAAATGCGAATCTCATCCATTACGGATCTGATTTTGATGAAAATCAACCGTCTCAAGCAGATGGAAGACAATGATGGCGTGGTAAAAGTCTCCGAAGGTGTCGATGCCAATTATATCGACATGCTCAATTATGCAGTTTTTGTGTTGATCAAAATGGCGGAAGCCGAAGCAAAATAATCTTACGATATGACCACTTATCAGATCATTGGCCTCTTATACGCAGGCGTAGGTATTGCAGCCTTGATTGCTTTACTGTTTGAATGGCTGAAGCAAAAGAGTTTCGATTTAAAGTTTTTGCCTATTTCGAGGCCCCTCATTCTCGTCTGCCGGATTTTGATTGGTCTATTGTTTCTATACTCAGGCTATGTCAAGGCCAATGACTACATCGGCTTTGGTTACAAACTAGAAGAATACTTTTTAGTGTTCGGCGCAGCCTGGCCCTTTTTACAAGGCTTCTTCAACTTCTTTGTCCCCTTTGCCGCCCCGATGGCCTGGTTTATCTCAGTATTTGAAGTCGCTTTGGCATTTGCGATCATACTCGGCTGGCGCATGAACCTAACCGCTTGGCTCGCATTATTGATGATGCTATTCTTTACCTTCTTGACAGGTTGGTCTCACGTTACGGGTTCTGTAACTGATTGTGGCTGCTTTGGTGATGCGCTCAAAATCAAACCTTGGGAATCGTTCGTCAAAGACATTATCCTCACCGGCATGCTGATCCCGATCTTCTTGACTCGCAAATACACCTTCCCTTTTCCCAGCGCCAAATTGGTCAATTGGATTGTCGGTGGCGTATTCGTGATTACGGGTATCTATTCTTATTACTGTCATGAGCACTTACCGATCGTTGATTATCGTGCCTATAAAGTAGGAGTTGATCTCAAGACCTGTACGACAGTCCCCGGTCCCGAAGGCTATCCAAAGTGTAAAGATTGGGATCCAATTTTCTACGCCGGAGCTGAGTTTGATATGTTTAGCGGTCGTACCCTGATGATCGTAGTAGAAAACTTCGCAAAAGCCGAAGCCGAAGCTTTAGCCGAAATGATGGCGCTGATTAAGAGTCTAGAGGGTAGCAATATCCAAGTCGCCGTCAACACCAGTTCGCTTAGCCGAGACATCAAAGCTTTCCAAGCAGATTATCAATCAGGTGATTTGAGTATCGTGGCGCAAGATGCGACAGTGCTCAAAACGATTGTGCGCTCTCATCCAGGCTATGTACTACTGCAGGACGGCATTGTGCTCAATAAGTGGCATTACAACGACATTCCTAGCAAAGCTGATTTGCAGTAGCAAAAAAAAATAGAAATTGTATATTAGAGAAGGCGATTCCCAAAGGTCGTCTTCTTTTTTATATAGCACCCTCATGAAAACACAGCGATTTTTCCTCACTCTGTTGCTGGCTTTGCTTTGTGTCAAAAATGTGAACGCGCAGACTTATCAACCTATGCTAGCACATTCCATTGATTGGAATCTGCT
>JBCAWW010001236.1:0-1858 GCA_038534415.1 Bacteroidota bacterium
AGGTAGACGAAAGTATAGCAGCCCTCGGGCCTATACCCTTCGTAAGTGGGTCAAAAATCAATTGGTCCTCGATAAATTAGAGACGCCGACTGGCTATCTGGTGCTAAGCGCTATCGCTTTGGCGCTCTCTTACACCATTGTCAGTACCGATGTTCGCTTCGCTTGGCTCATTTTGCTCAATGTGATCCTATTGCCGGCTATGTTGGGCGCAATGCTCAGTGCTCGCTTTGGTATCTATGTCATGACCGTAGGGGCCTTTGCCGTCGCTTCTTTCGAACGATTTGTGCCGAGTTTGCCACTAGATAGCTATCTCGATGCCACTATCCTCATCATGCTGTTTGGAATACTCGTTCGGCAAAGCCGGGAACGAGACTGGACTTTTCTCCGAAACGGCCTGAGTGCTGTCCTCATTATCTTCTTAGGCTATCAAGGCCTACAACTCTGGAATCCCCTCGCGCCAAATGGCATGGCATGGGTTCAGGCTATCAGAGAAAGTGGCCTCATATTACTGCTCTTTTTTGGGGCACTATTTGCTTGGCAACGATTTGAAGACCTCCGCTTTTTCACCTTCTTTTGGATTAGTTTGGTGGCCGTTTGTAGCCTATATGGCTTTGTACAAGCCGTAGGCGATTTACCGAGCTATGAACTCAACTGGTTACTAGAAAATAAAGATCGCTTCCTAGACTTTTATACCTGGGGAGGCCCAAGAGTCTTTTCGATATTTTTTGATCCTACCACCTTCGGGATCCTCCTCGCAGCTACCATTTTGCTGAGCGGTGGGGTTTTGGCTGACAATCGCCTGCAAGTCTGGCATAAAGGATTGATCATATTTGCCATGATCATCATGTTTGTCGCGATGGTTTTGAGTCATACGCGCACTGCATTTGTGATCCTACCGGCTGGCTTCATCTTTTTTGCCTTGCTGAGTATGGATAAGCGCTTGATGATCGCTGCGGGGATTATGACCGTAGTCTTGGCCGCCTTTATCATCGTACCGATCCAAAATCCTACGATACGCAACTTTCAAAAAGCTTTTCACCCAGAAGAATCTCTCAACTACCAGATTCAGATGGAAAACCTCAGCTACCTCCAATCTCATATTCAAAAACATGCGATGGGTTCTGGCTTGGGCACTACTGGTGAAATCGGTGAACGCTATGCCCCACATAGTCGTTTTTCTGCTTTCTTGACGCGCTCTGGTTATATCCAAACCGCAGTTGAAATGGGCTGGGTAGGACTCGCACTCTTTCTTTTGATGATCGGTACCGGCCTCTGGATTGGCGTACGGACTTATTTTCGTCTCCCTTCGGGGAACGCTAAGATCTACAACCGGAGCTTTTTGACGGTTTTACTCGTCCTAGTCTTGGCCCATTATCCGCATCAAATTCTTACCCAATGGCCAACTAACATTCTATTTGTACTTGCCATGGCGATCGTGGTGCAAGCTCGACTAGAAGAGTAACCTAATTTCTACCTATTATCTTCCTTTTTTATTCCTCTAATTCGCATAAACACTTAGAACTATGCGATTTTTCCTCCTTTCCCTCTGCTTTTGTTTTGGCTTGAGCTATAGCCAAGCTCAATTACTCAAAATCAGACATAATGCTCCCATTCCAGCCAAAAGTTTTATGTTGGGTTTCGAAACCGGGGGTCAAGGAGGGGCAGGACAAAATCCAGACACTGGCGAGCGTTTCGCCTTTCACAACTATCGAGTTAGGCCTCGTCTGACTTTTGTGCCGATCAAAAATCTGGCCCTCGGCATCCAAGCCGAATACGAATGGGCTTGGACCCACCTGGCACCCGTCGAAAACTATTACGGATACGGTGCCTTTGTGCGCTACTACTGGGGCAGCCGCCA
>JBCAWW010001237.1:0-1858 GCA_038534415.1 Bacteroidota bacterium
GAAGCTCACCTTATCGATGCTACTCTGATTGTGGGTGAGGACAGAAGCCATGTATTCAGCAGGATAGTTTGCTTTTAGATATCCTGTGTGATAGGCTACTACAGAGTAGCAGGTACTGTGTGATTTGTTGAAAGCGTAAGCGGCGAAAGCTTCCCAATCCGTCCATACTTTCTCGAGCTGATCTTCTGGATGACCGTTTTCCTTGGCTTGCTCAATGAACTTGGGCTTCATCTCGTCCAAAACATCTCGCTTTTTCTTACCCATCGCTTTTCGCAATACGTCAGCCTCACCCTTTGTAAATCCTGCCAGCGATTGAGATAAAAGCATCACCTGCTCCTGATATACGGTGATACCGTAGGTTTCCGCCAGGTATTCTTCCATACTTGGGATGTCGTAAGCGATCTGCTCTTTTCCATGCTTACGAGCAATGAAATTAGGAATGTATTCCATCGGTCCCGGTCGGTAGAGTGCGTTCATGGCAATGAGGTCCTCGAACTTATCCGGCTTCAACGCTCTTAAATGCTTCTGCATACCAGGCGACTCAAACTGGAATGTACCGTTAGTTTCGCCTCTCTGATAGAGCTCATAAGTAGTTTGATCATCAAGTGGAATTTCATCAATGTCAATGCTGATGCCATGTCGCTTCTCCACATTCTCTACGGCTGTTTTGATGATGGAAAGCGTCCTCAATCCCAAAAAGTCCATTTTCAGCATGCCAGCAGATTCTACCACGCTGTTGTCAAACTGCGTGACCATCATGTCAGAATCCTTTGACTTGGCAAGCGGAACGAACTTGCTCATCTCATCTGGCGTGATAATTACCCCGCAAGCATGAACTCCAGTGTTTCTTAAAGATCCTTCCAGGACGACTGCTTGATTCAATACCTGAGAAGGAAGTTCCTTTCCTTTTTTTAAGTCCTCAAGCTCTTTTACTTCTTCAAATACTTTGGTGAATTTGGCTCCCGGTCGCTCAGGTACCAGCTTGGCAATGGCGTCTGTTTCGGGTAGCGAGAGCTCCATGACCCGACCAGCGTCTCTGATGGCTGATTTAGGCGCCATGGTACCGTATGTGATGATTTGTGCTACCTGATCACTTCCATACTTTTCTATCACGTAGTTGATGACCTTCTCGCGACCTTCATTGTCAAAGTCGATATCAATATCGGGAAGTGACACCCGATCTGGATTCAAGAAACGCTCAAATAGTAAATCATAGGCGATTGGATCGACATTGGTGATTCCAATGCAATAGGCTACAACTGAACCAGCAGCAGAACCTCGACCTGGGCCAACGGATACGCCCATTTCACGTGCTTTGGCTGTAAAATCCTGAACGATGAGGAAGTAACCAGGGTAGCCAGTATTGGCAATGGTTTCCAATTCGAAATCGACTCGTTCTCGAATCTCGTCGGTCAATTCAGGGTAACGTTTTTCAGCACCGAGGTAGGTTAAATGTCGCAGATAGGCATTCTCTCCTCGTTTTCCTCCATCATTTTCATCCTCCGGATCTAAGAATTCCTCCGGAATATCAAATGCTGGGAGTAATACGTCTCGCTCTAGTCCGTACTCTTCAATTTTGTCAATGAGTTCAGCAATGTTTTCGATTGCTTCCGGAATATCTCCAAAGGAAGATTTCATCTCTTCCTGACTCTTGAAATAGTAGTCGTCATTGGGAAGTCCGGGACGAAAACCTCTCCCTCTGCCAATAGGTGTGCTTTGCTTCTCGTTTTCTTTAATGCAAATCAGTACATCGTGTGCTTTGGCCTCATCTTTGTCCAGGTAGAAATATTCGTTTGATGCGATAAGTTTAATGTCATGCTTTCTTGCAAAGCCAACTAAGACCTCATTTAAACGATTT
>JBCAWW010001238.1:0-1857 GCA_038534415.1 Bacteroidota bacterium
TTTTAAATACTTTTCAAGTAAGGAGTCCATCGACTTTTCGATGGTTTGCATTACTTCAAGGCGAACATTCGTAATTTTCATATGCTAATCTAGACGCTGAGATGCGGCAAGGTAGCAAAATTTAGAAGGCGGGAAATTTACTATTTACGAATGATTTTTAGGCTGTTGGGCCTAAGGCTCGACCCAAATGACGTTGCCAGATCGGTCCAAATATGCATAATGATTGAAATAATCGTTGGCCGAAGGACCAAGTAAAACTTTGGCTACTCCATGTTGAAATTCGCCCGCCCAGAGGAACTGCGGTTGGGCCACCCAGCTGTTGTTTTGATCTATATAACCCCAGAAATTGCCAATTTTGATAGCTGCTCTATCCTCCTCAAAGGACATCGCATAATCATACTGAGGATTGATGATAAAGACTCCATCACGATTGACAAATCCCCATTTACCTCCATCGTAGTCGCTAAATTGTTTGTGCTCATTGGCGCGTTTTTGGCTGCCTACTCGAACGGGTATGAGGCCAGAGCTATAATAACCTATTTCATCAAATTGATGCGGAAACCAAACGCGGCCCAGCGTATCCATGATCGAAAACTTACGATAGTCTAGTTCATTGGTTGGTTCTCCTTTAAACTTAGCTCTTACGGCTACCATACCTTCATGAAATTGGCTTTCGATTCGATATTGAGAAAATACCTCTCTGCCATTTTGATCGATACATATTTTGCGGCCTTTACGATCTTTAACAACGGCAAACCCATCCCTGAAATCAACCGGATAAAGATAATTGGGTTCGATATGCATGACAATGGCACTATCACGACCCGTTTGTTGGTTTTTTACCTTACGAGCATAGCCCCAATAGCCATCGACCATGACCGCCATGAGGCCTTCTACTAAGGTCCTGCATGATTCTGGTTTAAAGTTTTTTTGGAGAGGATTGCCTAGGGTATCTATAAATTGCCAACCATTGTCCATGCGAACGGCCGCGATATGGTCTTTGAAAATATAGGCTTCATGCAAAACTTTGCCAACATCGTTGCGTGCAAAAGGGGGCGCATCATTTACAGGGGAGTGATAGATCGGGTTAATGACAAAGAAGCCCGAAGTATTGATAAATCCCCAACGACCATCAGTGGGCATGTCATGACCATTGGGAGTGCCCCCAACATTGACTGCGGCTAATCCTTCGGAGAACGGTAGGGCATAAGCAAACTGCAAGGGGATTTCTGTCGTCCCATCGGAATTGATATATCCATACAGTCGATTGTTCCAAATGCGATAGAGATCGTGTTTGATAAATTCGTCCTTACAAGCTAGTTGAAGGATGGAAATGAGGCCCAAGGCCAGATATATCAGTTTGCTTTGCATCGAACTGGAAATTACATGCCTATAAGCGTATTGACAAGTCTTAGCTAAAAGGGTTGGAATATATGGGGCTAAAAATCAAATTTCCGCAATAATGCTATTATTTTTGGAAAATGCTATTATTTTTGCCAAATGGCAAAGATCAAAACGGCTTTCATCTGTCAAAACTGTGGTACCTCCCATTTAAAATGGCAAGGGCAGTGTACGGGTTGTAATGAATGGGGTACGCTGGTTGAGGAAATCATTAGTGGTGCTACTGCCAAAAACAGTAGCCCGGTGGCAATGAATACACAATCAAAGCCTCTTCCTTTGACCGAGATTGAAACTACGACTGAGTCTCGAATTCCAACTAAGGATGAAGAGTTTAATCGCGTCTTAGGAGGGGGAATCGTAGATGGATCAGTAGTATTGATTGGGGGAGAGCCCGGCATTGGTAAGAGTACCTTGCTGTTGCAATTGGCGCTACAATTAGGTGATAAGAAAATCTTA
>JBCAWW010001239.1:0-1856 GCA_038534415.1 Bacteroidota bacterium
TAATTATTCAAGAGCGAGCGGGGTAAGTGTAGTGGCCAATATATTTGACGAGGAAGGAGAAATGGAGCAGAAATCTATATATCAGGCAGAAAGTGAAAATTACTTTATGCTTGCTGCCTTTGATTTCTCCGGGCAGATAATACTATTTAATTGTGGAGTCGGTAGTGTGGGCAAAAGAGGCTTTGCCTATAGCCGTTTGAATATCCAATAGTAAAAAAGGCTACTTCTATTTAGAAGTAGCCTTTTTTGTCTTTATCTACGTTTCTTTTTCTTAGGTTTTTGCTTGCCAAACTTGGAGGGCTTGCTTACACCGCCTACTTGCATCTTCATAAAAGACACTTCTTTTTCAGTCAGATGTCGCCATTTGCCTCGAGGCACATTCTTTTTGGTCAATGAGCCCATCATGACTCTGTCAAGATGAACCACCTCATAGCCGAGGGCTTCGAACATTCTGCGTACGATACGATTGCGACCGCTATGTAGCTCGATGCCCACTTCATTGGCGCCTTTATTGGCTACATAACGGACTTTGTCGGCCTTGGCAATCCCATCTTCTAGTTCAATGCCTTCCTTTAATTGTTGCATATGCTCTTCGGTAACCTCCTTGTCAAGGTTGACAAGGTAAAGCTTTTTTACCTCATGTGAGGGATGAGTCAGCTTTTTGGTAAGGTCTCCGTCATTGGTGAGAAGCAGCAAACCTGTGGTATTGCGGTCTAGGCGACCGACGGGAAATATGCGTTCGTTAGTAGCGGTCTTGACCAACTCCAAAACGGTCCGGCGACCTTCTGGATCATTGGTAGTGGTGATGAAATTCTTGGGTTTGTTGAGCAGGACGTAAACTTTGTTTTCTGGCTCTAGGGTCTTGCCCTCGTAGCTAACCTTGTCGTTGGCAGGGACAATTTTCATCCCCATTTCGGTTACGACTTTGCCGTTGACCTTGATTTGCCCTTCTTCGATGAGCTTATCTGCCTCACGACGAGAGCAAACGCCTGCTTGAGCAATAAAGCGATTGAGCCTTATGGGCTCGTCATTATTCAGGTTTCGCTTCTTCGTTTGCTCCTGTTCCTTCTTCTGTTGGCTGCTGAGGAGTTTCTTCTTGCCCGCTTCCGTCGGCTGACGCTTCGGCTGCTTGACTTTCTCCTTCTTCGCTCCCTTCCAAAAGGGGTCCTGCTTCTGATTTGGTTTCCTCGGCATCGTCAGATAGTTGTTTTTCCTGATGTATTTTGAACTGCTCGAGGTGATCTTCAGCGAGTTCCTCGAACTCTTTTAACTTTGGCATATCCGTCATATCCTTGATACCAAAGTACTGCATGAAAAAAGGACTTGTGGCGTATAAGAGGGGGCGCCCCGGCGCTTCTGCTCTTCCTGTAATGCTGACCAATTGCTTGTCTAAGAGCTTTTGCACGGCATAATCACAATTCACCCCGCGGATAAACTCCATCTCCGCCTTGGTGATGGGTTGGCGATAAGCAATGATTGCCAAAGTCTCTAGTGCAGCTCTTGACAGACGTTTTTGATTCTTGGTGAGAGTCGCCTTTTTGATATAGGCATAATAGGAGCGCTTAGTAAAAAATTGATAGCCTTCTGCCACCTTGCGGATTTCGAAAGGATATTTATCGCTTTGATACTTTTTCTCTAACTCGCCCAATATCTCCTCTAGGCCCGCTTCGTCTAATTCAATTTTTTCGTCTGGGGATTCAGTATCTTCCACATTTGCTGTGCCCTCCATCTGAAGGATTTCCATCAAAAATGACTTTTTGATGGGCTGTTCAGCCGTGAAGATGATTGATTCAATAATATTGCTAAGGAGCGGCATGGACTCGCACATTAGCAATATTATTGAATCAATCATCTTC
>JBCAWW010001240.1:0-1855 GCA_038534415.1 Bacteroidota bacterium
CGGATAATACGCATACTTCGTATTTCCGGCATGCCGGCTTTTCTCTGAGACTTTAGTCAAAACAACCCTCAGCGTCATCCCGTACGAACAAAGTGAGATACGGGATCTTGAGAGACAAGCGTTCCGCGAAGCGGAAAAAAAGTAATCCTAAAACCCATATAATACCTATGTGCCAACAAAAATCCTTTCGCTGCTAGGATTGACAGCAAATTTAGGTATAAACCCCCTACACCAAATGAAAATTGGATGATAGCTTGCCGATTCAACAGCCAGTAACATATTTAAAAATCATCTAATGAAAAACGTCTTATTTACTTTCTTATTGATGGCTACTTGTTTAGGTCATCTCGGTGCTCAGGTATTTGTCAATGCCAACGCCACAGGAGCCAATGATGGCAGCTCTTGGGCCAATGCTTATACCGATCTAGCCAATGCAATCGTGAATAGTCCAGCGGCAAGTCAAATTTGGGTAGCCAGTGCAACCTATATACCCGGAAGTAACCCTAACGCTAGCTTTCTTATCAATAAGCAACTTGAACTATATGGTGGTTTTGCAGGTACAGAGAGTGGCCTTGCCGAACGCGATATCGCAGCCAATCCTACGATTTTGTCTGGTGACATCTATGGAGATGATACTCCAGGAGATTTTCTCAACCAGCGATTTGACAATGTTAATACAGTTTTGAGATTCAACGCTTCTATTGACAATAGCACCATCCTTGATGGCTTTACCATTAGTGGTGGGCAGGCTGATTCGATTAGTACAGAATTGCTGTACAATAGCGGTGCAGGGATATATTCTACCGGAAAACCGACCATCCGACACTGTACCATTAGCGATAATTTCGCTTCTAACTTAGGGGGAGGAATGTTGGCACAGGGCAGTAGTGCTGGGGGGGTCCAGCTAGAGTCCTGTTCATTTATCAATAATAAAACAGACAACGATGGTGGTGGAGTCAATATTTTTAATACCGGCTCAAATATATCCTATATCACAGATTGCGAGTTTAAGAACAATGTTGCAGTTAGAATTGGGGGTGGGATGGTGATTAATGGTTCCAGTACTGAGGTTCGTTCCAGCCTGTTTCAGGACAATACAGCAGACTTTTTGGGGGGCGGAGTGATGATATTTTCAATTCAGAACAGCCGACAAAATGTCATTGATAGTTGTGTATTTGAAAACAATCTTTCGACTCTAGGTGGAGGACTATACGCAGAACCACAAGCGTCCATGATCAGTCTATTGGTTCAAAACAGTCGTTTTACAGCTAATAGAGCAGAGCTTTTGACGCCAAACTTCTCACCATCAGGAGGAGGGATGGAGATTTATTATGATCCTACTGCCACCCAGGACACAAGTATCATCAGAGCTTGTACTTTTGAGAACAATGAAGCTGAGTATTCAGGCGGAGGCTTAACTTTAATCGCAGATGGCTCCAACACTTATACTATAATTGATAGCTGCAATTTTGAGTCCAATATCCTCACCACGAATGCTTTCCAAGGTGCAGGCAGTTATTGCCTTACTCGAAATAGTTCGACATATGTCCGATATAGTCGTTCTCGATTCTTTGATAATAGAAACGGTACTAGAGGAGCGTTAAGCTTGGTTTATTCCGCAAACGGAGCAGGCGAATCGCTCGTTCAGGAATGTGATTTCATCGATAACATTGCCAATTCTTATGGCTCAGGGCTATCAGTAAGAGCGTTTAGCAGTGCCCTTAGTGCTGATATTAGCATTGAAGATTCTTATTTTGAAGGCAACCTTATCTCCAATCCCTCAATTGGAGTAGGAGGTGCCTTGACGATTGCTAGCTTTCTCAATGATTTTGAGGCGATGGTCAATCGATGTGAG
>JBCAWW010001241.1:0-1854 GCA_038534415.1 Bacteroidota bacterium
CCAAGACTACCTTCAGTCCAGTCAAATCAGTAATGGATTTATTGAGCGCAGAACATCTCGTATAAGAGGCTATGCATGGGGCTTTTAGCAAAAAAATGCTAAATCCCCCTACCATATTTGTGGTAGACAAAATTCCTTAAAAAAAGTGGTTTAAAAGCCCTCAGGGCCGATTATGTTGTACCCATCAACATTTAATCTACCCTGTTATGTACAACACACTTAGGTTGAAAGGGAGAGCCGAGTCTCTTCTCAACACTTTCTATGCCCTGGTCCAAGGCTTCTTCATGATTGGACTCCTAGGCTTTGGAACGAGCCTATCTGCCCAAACGATCGAAGCTTATCTCAATCCTACTCCTGTCAATACGGGAGACGAAGCAGCAGTGCACTTTGAGATCGGTACCGAGGGGCAAACCGCCAGCAACATACACAGCTTTAGCGCCACCTTTGTGGCGGAGGATTTTACGATGTCCACTAGCTCAAACTTTGATTTTGATGCGACCGGTGGCTGGATGCTAGGTAGCAATTTTGACTTTAGCTATTCGCTCAACTCTGCTGGTACAGAAATTACGATTGATGCCTGGCGTAATGATAAAGTGGGTCAAAGTGGTTATGGATTTGTGGGAAAGGGAAGCGATGTAACCATTGTCTTTGATGATCCCTACAAAAAGGAACCTAACTTAGGTTTACGTTTAGTTGAATTTAAGATTAACCCGATTCCTTCTCAAGGGTTATTGTTGGGGCCTAACCCCAGCTCAGCCTTCTTACTTTTAGAGCATCCTGCTCAAAAGGAGCTAGGGCAAATCAAACTCATAAACTTACAAGGAAGCCTAATCAAAGAGTGGGATCTAAATCAGTCAAGTGTACGACTAGAAACACTCGATATTCCCAATGGATTGTACTTCATTGTGAGTAAAGAGGGAAGCGTTCTGCGTCAGCAGAAAATCCTCATCCAGCACTAACCACATAGACACATTTTTTGATAAGAGAGTGAAACTGACCTAAGTTTTGGTTTCACTCTCTTTGATTCAAGAAGGCAGCAATTCTTCCCCGGCCAATCGTTTTTTTATGTTACCTAATATCCAATTGCGGAAGGCATAACTCTTTATTTTGTCGGCTTCGGCCTGCATTTTTAACAGTTTTTCTCTTTTAAAGTGCATCAACAGTTTTAGAAATAACTGAATTTTGAGGGTCGCATGCCCTCTGAAACCAGGATTAAGGCTTGCGTGTCTTTTGGTAAAAGCCAGCAAACTCTTCAAGGGCACTTCTAAATCTGCCCGCTCTCCTATTTCATACCGCGCCTGCAGATGCAATAAACGGCCATTGACTTCATAGACAGGAATCGGAAAGCCTCCTCTTAAAAACCCTTTTAATAGTTCAGCATATTTTTTTTCAGAGAAAAGGCACATCCCTTCACAAAGGCGGTGTACATCTGCTCTGAATCTAAGGGGGAGTAGTTCGGTAAATCCATCCATAAACGTCCTCGTCTTCTCCAATTCTCCAGCATTAATTCCAGCTGTCACAATTGCTGTATATCTCCCCACCGGAAATGATCCATGAATCAGACTCAGCCCTTCTTTTGCAGCCCAGAAATAATAATCGAAATGATACTTAAAGTCCTCTTGCTCTCGACTCTTGACAGCTTGTCGCCCTAAATAATTTTCAAAACAGATCGACAAATTTTGCTGCATACTAAACTCAAATTTTGAGTAGTGCTGCTTGAAAGCGTTTATAACCTCAATATGATCAGCTTTTCTTTTGTCAATGTCTGGATCCATCAGACGAGATAAGAGCGGTGGATTTGGACAAAATTTTCGGGTAAAAGGGATACCGCTTCGTTGAGTTTCATCCGTACCG
>JBCAWW010001242.1:0-1854 GCA_038534415.1 Bacteroidota bacterium
TCCAAGTTCTAAACCATCACTTTCTTAGCTTACACAAGCTAAATCTCACACCTTATTCATCAAAATAGCCATGTGCTGATTGTATAAGCCACGTGCTGTATCATCTACGTCTTTCATGATTTGGGTGTATTCAACGCTGGCAGGGTTGGAATGCTATTCGTTAAACTTGATTATTCCAATATCACCGTGATCAATTGTATTTAGCTTCACCCAACTGGCGCAAGTCTTAAACTTGTGCCTGACCGAAGCGTCAAAATCAATTGTAGCATCAAAACCGTTCGAACTCTAATTGGATATTAAATCATAAACATCTATTGAGTTTGAACCATACCCATTCACAATCCCTCCATACCTTTGCGTCGTGCGCCAGCTCCTCATAACCCTCTCTATCCTTATCTCGCTCCATGTATTTGGTCAAGTAGAAGTTGACGGTAAACTTACCGGTCGTCATGCCAAGGCAGTAGAAGACGCAAAAAGTGCCAAACAACGAGCTGAGCAGCTGGAGCAACAAGCCAAAGCAAAGCAGCTTTATCAGATCAGATATGACAGCATCCAAAACGACTCATTAGCTGCTCCTGGTGTCAACAAACAAGACTCTTTACAAGTCGCTGCATACATCCTTGACGACTCCAGCTTTCCACCTGAATATCGGGATTTGATCCGTAATCCCATTTCGGAAGTCCAGCAAACCAACCAGGCGGATAGTGTTGCATTGGCCAGGGGTTCATCGCTCCTGGAATCAGAAGTACGCAAGCAGCTCCCTGGTGAATTAGGTGATGCGGAAGGAGGGACGGTACTAGACGATCCAGCAGGTGCTGTGGGCATACCTTCCAGACCCAATCCCAACCTCGTCAAGCCGGAAGCGGCTCGAGAGCTCTTCAAAAAAGTAGATCCGGAACAGTTTCAAAATGCACAGGCTGACATCCAAAAACTCAAGAAAAAATACAGCGAACTACCAGACACGCGTTATCCGGAAGAGGGAACCAAACGAAATGCGTTGGAAGAGGTCCCCTGGCAAAAGCGGATCCATGTCGGAGGAAACATAAGCCTTCAATCTACCGATCCTCTCATTATCAGTACCAACCTTCAGCTGGGCTACTGGATCAATAAAAAATGGCTGGCTGGTGTAGGCTTCACTTTACGAGAACAATTCTCTGAACGAGACAGCACTTCGACGATCTCGGGCGATGGCCATGGCTATAGCATCTTCACACGGTATAACATTCCAAAAGGCTTCTTTCTCTGGGGGGAATCAGAATGGCAAACCAACCGATCCATACTAGGAGGAGAGCAGCCCCCTAACACCAGCTGGGAGCGGGCCATGATGCTCGGCATAGGTCGCGAATTCAAACTCGGACCTGTCCGCATGAACTCCATGATTCTCTACGACTTCAACTACCAAAACAACGACATCAACCCTCGTCCGTGGGTTTTTCGGCTGGGCTTCAACCTCACCAAAAAGCCGTTCTAAAATCGGAGGAACATGTACCTGTATTATTAACCATTGATTATCAATTAGTTATAATCAATCATTTCACTATGGTAACCGATTAGGTAACCGAATCAAATAGACTAAATGATCTCTTTTGTGGTTTCCTCTCTTATAAATTAGACCGTAGATACTCCAATCAATTCAGCATCACCGAATCTGATACCCCACCCGCATATTCAGTGGACGCTGGTTCAGGTCATTATTTCGATAGTTCAGGTCATAGAGTAAAGCGATACTCACACTGATCTTAGAGGTCACATTGAAGCGTCGACCCGCACCCAAGAGCCAGGCTGTTTGCCAGTCGCCAGGGATAGGTGATTCCTGAAATAAAGACTGGGTCTTCACACGCTGATATTCTGAAT
>JBCAWW010001243.1:0-1848 GCA_038534415.1 Bacteroidota bacterium
GCCCAAGATGATCGCCACTCCAAACCCAGCAACTGCTGAAAGCTTAAGAGTATTTTATGCACAACTTCGTGGGGAGACGCAGTTGGCACTATATGATCTTTCAGGAAAATTGATCGCCAACGGTCAGATAGGCGCAAACAATGAGACTTCAGGCTCTTTTGACTTCCAAATTGCCTCTCTAAACGCTGGTATCTACTTCGTCCGCATGACGAGTGGTGATTTCGCCACCACCCAAAAGGTGGTCGTGCGCTAATCATAGATAAACCTTAAAAAATCAACGGAGCCTCAATTGAGGCTCCGTTTTTCGTTTTTGATAGAGATTTATAATTCCCATTTCGGTCTAAAAGGCGTAACTTTGCCACGCATTTTTAACTGATACTGGTTTCATATTAGACATGAATCTTTCTAAACAATATCAACCCACCGAAATTGAGGATCGTTGGTACGCCAAATGGACCGAGGCAAAGGTGTTTAAGTCCGTTCCTGATGAAAGGGAACCTTATACTATCACCATTCCTCCCCCAAATGTGACGGGTATTCTCCATATGGGGCATATTCTCAACAATACTCTCCAGGATGTATTGATCCGTCGTAAGCGCATGCAAGGCTATAATGCTTGCTGGGTACCAGGAACCGACCACGCTTCTATCGCTACAGAAGCCAAGGTGGTGGCGATGCTAAAGGAAAGAGGTATCAGTAAGCAAGACATCAGTCGCGATGAATTCTTGAAGTATGCCTGGGAGTGGAAAGAAAAATATGGCGGAATCATTCTCTCACAGCTCAAAAAGCTAGGAGCTAGCTGTGATTGGGATCGTACTTCCTTTACCATGGACCCAGAGTACTCGCAATCTGTTTTACAGGTTTTTTGCGATCTGTACGAGGAAGGATACATCTATCGAGGCCACCGCATGGTCAATTGGGACCCTAGTGCCCAAACTGCAGTATCAGACGAAGAAGTAAATCACAAGGATACTCCCGGCCACCTTTATCACCTAAAGTATCAGATAGAAGGCAGTGAAGATGAATTTGTAACCATCGCTACCACCCGTCCTGAAACCATTTTGGGAGACACAGCAATAGCGATTCATCCTGAGGACGAGCGTTATACACATCTACACGGCAAAAAAGCGATCGTTCCTTTGATTGGGCGGGCGATTCCCATCATCCTTGATGATTATGTGGACCGAGAATTTGGTACAGGCTGTCTAAAAGTGACGCCAGCACATGACACCAATGACTACGAAATTGGTTTACGCCATAAATTAGCAATCATCGATGCCCTAAATCCTGATGGTACAATCAGCGAAGCCGGCCAACTATACATCGGACAAGATCGCTTTGCGGTTCGTAAGCAGATCAAAAAGGATTTAGATGCGTCAGGAAACCTTGTCAAGGTAGAAGATTATAATCACTCTGTCGGCTACTCCGAACGCACCGACGCAGCGATCGAACCGCGCCTTTCTCAGCAGTGGTTCCTTAATATGCAGGAACTCTCTAAACCTGCTCTTGATGCAGTAAACAATGGTGAAGTTCAGCTAATCCCACCTAAATTCATCAATACCTATCGGCATTGGATGGAAAACGTAAGGGATTGGTGCCTTTCTCGCCAGCTATGGTGGGGGCACAGAATTCCAGCCTATTACGTCAAAGGCAGCAATGAGCATGTCGTAGCCATGAGCGAAGCCGAAGCCGTAGAGAAGGCAAGAGCGAAGACGGGCAATGCACAATTAACAGCTGCAGACCTAGCCCAAGATGAAGATGTACTGGATACTTGGGCGTCAAGCTGGCTATGGCCAATCAGTGTCTTTAATGGTCTCACACAGCCAGACAATGAGGATATCAATTACT
>JBCAWW010001244.1:0-1847 GCA_038534415.1 Bacteroidota bacterium
GTTGAGGCGGATTCATTTAGATAATTGTTGGCCTCAAAATATTTATCAGCGCTGCGCAAGAAAATATAAGCAGATTCAATTTGTCCCTGCATCAAGAGTGCTTCTCCTTTGTATTGCTCATAACGTGCGACACCAAAATCCGACTTAAGCGAATCTGCCAATTCAATAGAGGATTTGAGATAGCGATTGGCTTTTTCGGGCTCTCTTAGTTTGAGATAGACACCTGCGGTGGAACTCAAAAGATCCAAGCGAGCTTCTGGAAGGGGTATTGAACTAGAGATTGCCAGCTGCAGCCCTCTCAAATTGGCTTTGAGGGCTTTTTCATAATCGCCTTGGCTCGTATAAATATTGCCTAAATGCTGATAGCCAGTGGTCAGCATTACCGTGTCTTGGGTAAGTCGACAAAGATCATTGGCTTGTAGCTGGATTTTTAGGGCTTCGTTGATATCACCCAATCGCACATAGATTTTGGACATCAGTAAATAGGCCTCAGCCTTTAATTTCTTATCAATTCCCTCAGGTTCAATTTGCTCAGCCTGCAGTAGGTAGTTCAGGGCGAGGTTGTCATTGGACTGGGCCAGGAACTGGGTATGTCCAAGTAGATAAAGGAATTTAAATTGGTATAGGGGATTGTCCCAGCGAAGAGAAAGATACATTGCTTCCTCCGCTTTGGATAGTGCTTTTCCCCATCGACGTTCGGCTTGATAATCAATAATGATCTGCTCAAACATTCTGGAGATATCTTCATAATCTTCAGAACCTTTTGAGATCAGAATATCAAGCTCTTTTGCTAAGCTATCCGAAGGATTCTCAGCAAAAATCAATACCAATTGAGCAAAGCACAAGAAAATAAGTAGTGCCCTTCTTAAGACCATTTATGATTTTAAATACCCCAAAAAATTACGAAGTGGTCTGCTAGTCAAATATATTGAAAAAGCCATCAACAAAAAACTATCTAAGGCAAAATTGGGCCAAATTCATTCCGTAAGTTGAAATATTAGCTTGAGTGATTTATTTGCGTGCTTATCGCCCCATAAAAACAAAAAAGATTAGCTATATTCAAGCCAATGAAACATGATCCTCATTTGTCGGCGATTGAAGATTTACTCCGCTCTATTCCAGAGTTGGAGCGTAATCTTTCTAGCACAGAGGAGGAAAATCAAAGGCGGCTGATTTTGCGTTCCCTTCGCAATCGCGAAAAACGTTTTGATCATTTGATCCCTTTTAGATTTAGACTCCAGATACATAATATCTGCAAGGAGTTAGGGATCAAAACGGATTTGCTCTAATGAGTAAAAAAAACCAACTTAAGCGCCATTAACCGATAAAAAAGGCAATCAAGTGAAAGTATTAGGGATTGATGTCGGTGGTTCCGGAATTAAAGGAGCTATCGTAGACTTAGATACGGGCCAACTTATTACAGAACGCCATCGTATTCCTACCCCCCAGCCCGCTACTCCGAAGGCGGTAGCGCGAACCGTTGCAAAACTTTGCGAACATTTTGAATGGAAAGGGCCAATAGGTGCGGGATTTCCAGCTGCTATACAAAATGGCGTAGCAAAAACCGCTTCCAATATTGACGACGAATGGATTGGAGTCAATGTAGAGCAAATTTTTGCGGAAGCTACCGGCTGTAAAGTCAAAGTCGTCAATGATGCTGACGCAGCAGGTCTGGCCGAAGCAACTTTTGGTGGCGGCAAGGGACAAAGTGGCTTAATCGTACTACTTACCCTCGGTACAGGAATCGGCAGTGCGCTGATTTTGGATGGTGTATTGGTTCCCAATACTGAGTTTGGTCACCTAAAATTCAAAGGCGGGATTGCGGAGCACTATGCTGCAGACTCTAT
>JBCAWW010001245.1:0-1846 GCA_038534415.1 Bacteroidota bacterium
ATATTAGTCAAGCCGAAAACCGAATCAATGTGCTACGGAGACAAATTTTTTCTAATTATTTCTGGGAAAGTGGCTCTAAAACCTTGCTCAAAGGCAGGAAAGAAGCGTTAAACGAAATAGAAAAAAAATATAAACTCCTCTTAGAAGACTTAGCGCAAAAAGCCCCCACCTTTTACCGCCTCAAATATCAGCCTAACATTTTACAATTAGCGGAAGCTAGACAGATTTTACCCTCAGATTCCGCCCTCTTATTGCACTTTATGGTAGGGGATACGACCACCTATCTGATGGGACTGAGTCAGGATAGTAGTTTCTTAATCTCCTTGCCTATTGGGGAAGATAGCTTGGATGTTTTGGTACAAGATTTTCGCCAGACACTCAATCAATACAAAGGGGGACTTGAAAAGCTCCAAGCCCAAGGCAATGTTTTATTTAACACTTTGCTTGCTCCTTGGTACGCGCATGCAAAGCGTAAAGAGCTCTTGATTATTCCCGATGGTCCCTTGCAGTATTTACCCTTTGAAGCTTTGTATCAAACTGGGGATGGGCAAATGGTCGCTGAAGGCAAGTACATAGTGGAAGATCATCCAATCTCCTACTCCTTCACGCTGGGCGATTTGCTACAGTCCAGTTTAAAGATGGAGTCAGAGGAAAAGGAGGAATTAAGCTTCATTGGATTCGCGCCATTATTTAATGATGCCGTGAAAAGCAGTTATACCCAGTCGGTCAAAGACGGTCAAACCTTAGACCGCAATTATGTAGGCCTGCCTCAGCTAACTTCCTCGGAAGAGATGCTAGAAAATGCGTCCAAACTTTTTCAAGGGAAAAGCTATATCGGTAAAGAAGCTTTGGAGAAGAATTTTCGATCTTATGGCCAATCTGCGGACATTTTGCTATTTGCTACCCATGGTCAAGTCAACTGGCAAAGCCCCTTGAAGTCGAGGCTCATCTTTACCAAGCCTTCGGCCAACGCTGCTCCTGACAATGATGGCTACCTCTATGTGCGTGATTTGTTTGGTATGGATATCAAGGCAGATATCGCAATTTTGATGGCTTGCGAAACAGGGATCGGCAAAAGTAAAAGAGGGGAAGGGATGCACTCGATCGCCAGTGGCTTTTTCAATGCGGGTTGTCCCAGTTTAGTGATGTCCTTGTGGCAGATAGACGAAAAATCTTCTGTCCAATTGGTAGAGCAATTTTATCAAGGATTATCTGCTGGGAAAAGCCGTCGAAAAGCTTTGCGTGATGCCAAGTTGTATCTACTGAAAAATGAAAAACTTGAACGATATCATCATCCCTTTTTCTGGGCCGGTCTAATTTTGAATGGTGAAGGGGGCAAAATGAGGATCAAGGGAAGCTAAGAGACGAGAGTTGTGAAAAATAAAATGGTTCTTCCCTCTTTTGTGATTACGGTAGTTTAATTTTTTTTCAAAAAATAGAAGTCTGATTGTTCACTTTTTACCATTCTGCCTGATAGGTAAGTAAAAATAGGCTTAGAATGTTAAAGAAATACTCAGACGGTTTTTTGTGTAAATGCTCAAGTCAATGGCAAAACTTCCATGGCAGACTAATTCTAAGTCTGGGCCTGAAAAAAGCGTCTTTAATGCATTTCTTGAAGGAGATGATAAGATTATCAATTCCTTTTACCAATTCGCCAAGCGGGAACTTAGTCTCTGGCTTAGTGCCAAGGGGATTTCTAAGTCTGTGCAATCTGATTTAATTCAAGAAGCTATGATCACGCTATTCAAAAAGATTCGAGATTATAAGATTCAGGCCGAAAATACCCCTAGCATCCTCGCTTATCTCATAGGATTTTTTTTGGTAGTAAAACAGCTCAATCAATTTC
>JBCAWW010001246.1:0-1845 GCA_038534415.1 Bacteroidota bacterium
AAAGGTCTGGATTTGTGCAAATCCAGACCTTTGCAGGGCTACCCGGTACCCCGAAGGGTACTTTTACAAGGCTTTTTGGAAAAACTACGGACGTTACGCCAGAAGATTTGTAGATTTGGTCAGTAACCGTCCAATCATCAAGGGCAAAAGCACATGGCTTGATTGCACCTTTGGACGTCATCGTCACAGATAAATGTAAGTTAAAAACACCATGATTTCTTTCTCTTCTAAGACGTTTAAACGCTGCCTTGGCCTGTCTTTGGTCGGCTTAGCTGTTGGCGCAAGCCAAACACCGAGGCCAGCTGCCGCGCAAACGGTGAGTCCTTTTTGCGAACCTCAAGAAACCTCCAATGACGTGGCTCAAGGTCGAAGCTATGGCGACCCGCACATCAATACCTTTGATGGATTTCACTATGGTTTTCAAACCGTTGGTGAGTTTATTTTGACCCATTCGCGCGATCGCACCTTCGAAGTGCAAACTCGCCAGGCAGGCGTCCCCAACCGTAGCAACTTATCACTCAACACCGCCGTCGCCATGCGCGTATGCGAACAGCGTGTAGGGTTTTATGTTCAAGACACTCCTGATGGCAGTCGGTCTCAAGTGTGGGTAGATGGCCAGCCCGTCAATATTGACAACGCCTTTGCCTTAGACAATGGCGGCGAAATCCAGCGCTTAGATGACCGTCACTACACCGTGATTTGGCCCAGCGGCGACCAAGTTGCTATCAAGGAAATCACCGTCAGCGGCGCTAGATTTTTGAACATCATGCCCACGGTAAATCGCTCCCGAATGGGTCAAATGGCGGGGCTGCTTGGCAACTTTAACGGCAACCCGAATGACGACCTCACCAGTCGTGATGGCGTTACCATGCCTGCACGTTCTACATACAGCATTGCAACCAACACACTCAGCCGAGCCCTGCCTGCGGCCATTCCAGTTTATGAATTAGAAACCGCTTATTTTGAGCAGCTCAATCAGCAGTTTGGCGATAGCTGGCGGATCAACCAGGCAGAGTCTTTATTTGACTATCCTGCGGGAATGACAACAGCCAATTTCACCAATCGCAATTTTCCTGAGCAGTTTTTGACGCTCAATGGCGTGAGTGAGGCAGATCTGGAAGCGGCGATCGCAGACTGTGAAGCCGCAGGCGTTGCCGAAGACATGATGGACGGCTGCGTCTTTGATGTGGCAGCAACGGGTAATTCAGGCTTTGCCAATGCTGCACTTAACGCAGTGACGAACGTCGTTATTGAGCGGGCAACAGACCGCGTGATTAACGAGATTGAGCGCAATATTCCCATACCGGGTGGATTCGGGTTGCCGTTCTAACTGAGGCCCTTTCGAGATTGAGCCACCTGATAAATTAAAGGCTGAGCGAACGGCGGACTCAATGCTGCCGTTCGTGATACTGTTCCAAAAGTATCTCAGGAATTAAACGGTAATAAAAAGCCCATCTCTCATTGATGGGAGTCGATTGTTTTTTAGTTGCCATTGAAAAGCTAGAGCAGTCAGAAGACAAGTTCAAACAGCGAAAAACACCACGCATTTCAGAGTCAAAGTTAGATATCAAAGACTCAAATTTAACTTCGTGATAGGGAATAGAGTATTGCGAAAAAAATTGTTTCCATTGAGTATTACATTTTTGCGCTGATTGCTTATGCCTATAGATTTGCATAGGCTTGAATTTGAGATCCGTCAGCTGCATGCGCTTCGCATCATGTCGCATCGAGTTAGGATCGCGGTCAATCCCCCAAATCTGCGTTTGATTTGCAATCTCCGTAGAGACAGCCTGCTTTAGGAGATTTTCTCTCCAAATAAAAATGAACTTAGGACGCGGAAAAAAC
>JBCAWW010001247.1:0-1843 GCA_038534415.1 Bacteroidota bacterium
CGGGGTACAAGCTAATTTCTAATTCGACTCGATCCTTAAAAAACAATCGAATCATGATCAAACAGTATAAAAAACTCTATATCTGCGCATTAGCCCTTTGCTTCTCGCTGGCAGGATGTACGAGCGACCTACTCAATCAGGTCAATACCAATACCGTATCTACCGGTACTTTTTGGAACGATGCCAATGATGTAAGCCTAGCGGTCAATGGCATGTATCACCCGATCACTAATACCTTCTTTTGGGGACGGATCATCCATACTGGAGCGATTTTACGTTCTGATGTATTCAACGTACGCCCTTTTGGACCCAACACAGCAATGTCTACCTTCCAAGGCAACCCTGGGTCTGCCCGCTGGTCGACCGAAATCTGGCAGGAACCTTTCAAAACGATTTTCCGTGCCAATGCTATTCTAGAAAACGTAAATGCTGAGAATATTCCAGATGCCGCTGCGCGGAACGCCTTTATCGGCCAAGCACATTTTATGCGCGCTTTCGCTTATTGGTATCTTCTCAATCTCTATGGCAATGTGCCATTGATCACCAAAACGGCAGAAACCAATGAAGAATTTTTTCCTTCTCAGTCTTCTGCAGACGTGGTTTGGAATCAAATCATTGCTGATTTTGAAGCGGCTGAATCTGAGCTTCCAGCAGAGTGGACCGACAATGACAAAGGACGCCCGACGAGCGGTGCTGCTACTGCCTTTATTGGCAAAAGCCAACTTTATCAAGGCAATTGGGCTGCCGCTGAAACGGCATTAATGCAGCTTGTTTCTAGCGGTCGCTACTCCTTACTGCCTGCGGATCGCTATGAAGAAAACTTCACCGAGACCAACGAAAACAATGAAGAGTCCATATATGAGCTCCAGTATCTCGGGCAGTCTGCTTTCGCCTGGGGAGTAGATATACCGGGTACTGGCAATATGGGCAATTTTCATATTGACTATGCTCCGCCCGCAAAATCTCCTGACCAAAGTCACTATGTAAACACTTGGGTCAAAGATCTCTTTGAAGCCAATGGCGATACGATCCGGCGCAACGCTACCATCGCTTACGACTATCCTGGCTCTACTGGATATGGGGGAGTGCCATTTGCAACTGATTTCGAAGCCGAAATCGAGCTCGCCAACAATGAAAGCATGGAGCCAATCTATTCCCGTAAATATGCCGGTATGGATATCGGGACCCGTGATGAAGTAGATTTCCTTGGTACCAACGTCGGCAACAATTGGCGGATCATTCGCTATGCCGATGTCCTTTTGATGCTAGCCGAAGCCCTCAATGAACAGGGCAAAACTGGCGAAGCTGAGACTTATCTCAACCAAGTGCGTACCCGTGCCAATATCGCAGAAAAAACTGGCCTTAATCAAGCAGAAATGCGTCAGGCGATCATCGATGAGCGTGTACTAGAGCTCACAGGAGAGAGCCACCGCTTCTTTGACCTTGTACGTTGGGGCCTAGCGGATGATTATCTCGGGACGACTTCTCTGCATGGAGATCACCCCAAATCACTGAGTGGAGGAACCTTCCAGACTGGGAAGCATGAACTCATCTGGATTCCTGCCAGCGAGATCAGTGCCAATGAAAAATTGGTGCAAAATCCCGGTTACTAAATTCGTTTAAGTTAGTTTTTTTGAATACAGTAGTAGGGCCCTTTCGTTCTAGAAAGGGCTTTTTTCCCTACTCTTTTTCTTTAATTACTTTCGTATCGTGGCTACTACAACGACTACTCGATACTTTTTTCTCCTTTTATTTGGCTGGCTACTGCTGGCCTGTGAAAAGGATCTGTCCCAGGACTCTCGCTTTCTTAAGCTTGATCCTGAGGTGAGTGGTTTCGATTTTG
>JBCAWW010001248.1:0-1841 GCA_038534415.1 Bacteroidota bacterium
ATTCATCTATTTCTTTGCGCTGATCATCTGTCGTAATTTTTGCGACTAAGGGATGTTCTGGCGCCAAGACCATGAAAGTATTGCCAAAGATGGTATCAGGACGCGTGGTAAAGACTTCGATTTTTTCTTCAGGGAAACCGTCAACATCATAGATGATGCTTGCCCCTTCAGAACGGCCGATCCAATTGGTCTGCATACTCTTCATCGCCTCAGACCAATCAATCTTATCCAAGCCATACAACAAGCGATCTGCATAGGCCGTGATGCGCAACATCCATTGCTTCATCTGCCGACGCTCCACCGGGAAACCACCACGCTCAGACTTACCATCCTTGACCTCTTCATTGGCCAAAACGGTCCCTAAGTCAGCACACCAGTTTACCGTAGCGTAGTCTAAATAGGCCAAGCGATAATTCATCAAAATATCGGCCTGCTCGGTTTCAGGCTTAGCGTTCCACTCAGTGGCAGTAAACTTATCTTTTTGGCTAGTAGCCGCGACGATTTTTGGGTTACCGGCTTCGCCGAACGCTGCGACCAATTCGCTGATAGGACGCGCTTTTTCGGCAGCTTTGTCGTACCAGTGCTCAAACAATTGGGTAAAAATCCACTGCGTCCACTTATAGTAATCTTCATTACTGGTAGCCAAGGTCGCATCAGGATCATAGTGAAAGCCCAAGGCCTCCATTTGCTCTAAGTAACGAGCGATATTTTTGCGAGTGGTTTCGGCGGGGTGGATTCCCGTTTTGATAGCGTATTGCTCAGCTGGTAAGCCGAAAGAATCAAACCCCATGGGGTGCAATACATTGAAGCCCCGCAAGCGCTTATAACGCGTAACAATATCAGTAGCGATATAGCCCAAGGGGTGTCCTACGTGCAAGCCCGCTCCCGAAGGATAGGGAAACATGTCGAGGACGTAATATTTTGGCTTGTCGGAGGATTGCTCTGCGACGAAGGTGCGATTTTCTTTCCAAGATTGCTGCCATTTTTGTTCAATGGCGCGAAAGTCATAAGTACCCATAGGATCAGTGATTCAGGCTGCGAATTTAATTGAAAATGAGGCCAAAGCCAACAAAGAAAAAGGGACGGAAGTGAATCCGTCCCTTGAGTATAATTTTACTTTTGCGATATGATCAGCTAAAGCTAGACGGAAATGGTTTTTCGTCCAGAAGCAGCAAATTGATATGTGCAAAAGAGATATTCATAATTGTATTGCTAGAGCAAACGCACAGAAGCCTTGAAGGTTACAATTAGCCCTTTAATTTTTCGATAATGGCCTCTATGCTCATCCCTTCTTGTTTGCCCGTTTTCATGTTTTTGAGTTGAAAAACGCCAGACTCGATTTCATTAGAACCAATAGAGAGCGTGTATGGCACCTGCTTTTTATCGGCATAAGAAAACTGCTTTTTCATTTTGGCTTTTTCGGGATACAATTCTGCTGGGATACCCGCTTGGCGCAATTGGTTTAGCACCTTGAGATTAAAAGGCAACTCATCCGAGCCAAAATTGATGAGCATTACTTTGGTAGAAGTGGCGCTGAGTTCCTCGAAGAGGCCTAACTCCGCCATGGTATCATAGATACGATCTGCACCAAAAGAAATCCCTACACCTGGTATACCCGGCTTCCCAAACACCCCTGTGAGATCAGCATAACGCCCTCCCCCACAAATAGAACCGATCTTGACATTATTGGCTTTGACCTCAAATACGGCCCCAGTGTAATAGTCTAAGCCGCGTGCCAAACAAAGATTGAAATCAACCTTAGCAGCATAGGTATCAAAGTGCTGGTAGAGGTCAAAAATTTCTTCCATTTCCGCTACCCCTTTTAGCCCTTTTTCGCTAGC
>JBCAWW010001249.1:0-1839 GCA_038534415.1 Bacteroidota bacterium
AGCAAGTCCAGTTACTGGACTTGCTGGAATAAATGGCTCCCAATAAAGAACTCATCGTTTCTCCCATCTCCATTAGGCGTAAAGGCCGAAGGGATATAGATGGCAATAGGTGCTTTCACTTCTATGGTCTCGCTGAGCAGGCGTTCACAACCCTCCACTGTGATCACCTTGGCCGATACTTCGTAGCGACCCGGGAGTTCATAAGTATAGACGGGATTGAGCGCTATACTGCTGCCGCCATCACCAAACATCCATTCGGTACTGACAACCTCAAGCGTGCCCTCCAAATCAAACTGGATACTAGAGTTGGGTAGTTCTACCACCGTGCTACTAGCTACTATTTTGCTTAGGCCTGGAGAGTATAGATGGGTACTGATCGGTACACGTGGACTCACACAACCAAAAGGCGAAATGGCCTCCACATAATAAGTCTGACCAAAAGGTACTGTCGGGATGAGATAAGCACTTTCGGTATGAAAGGCAGCTCCCCCGCTAGGACTATCGTACCATTCTATGCGCGCTCCTTCACTAGTTGGCAAGGCCCATAGGATCGATGACTCTCCAAAACAAACGGTGTCTGGCTGTAATTCAGGGGTCGTAGCAAGCGGATGGGTGATAACCTCTTCGGTCTTGCTTCTTTCGCAACCCTTATCCGAAATAGCGGTCAGACTTACATGATAGGTTCCAGCTTGAGCATAAATATGGCTTGTATTAGGTGCTCCGGAAAAGCTTTGGCCATCGCCAAAGTCCCATTGCCAATCGACGATATAATCTTGGGCGATGCTATCGACGATGGTGGTAGTAGAGCCTAGCTTGATTTCTTCTCCAAAACAGGCTGGGATAGATTGGAAATCTGTGCGCGGTATGGGAAATACCGTCAAATCGCTTTCCAAAGAATCTATACAGCCCCGATCACTCTTCAAGATCAGGTTGATCGGATATACTCCTGCGACACTAAACCTTGGGCTAGGTCCTTTGCCTACATATGCGCGATTTTCGGTAGTACGCCAAACATATTTTACAATGTTACCTCCAGCGGGAACGAAGCTATTATCCGTCAATTCGGTAAAGGTGTACTGACAAGTCTCATCAAAAGTCGGTTGAGGCACCGGGAGAGGGTGAACTTTGATGAGTTCGGTATGCGTATCGCTACAACCATCCGTATTTGTCAAAGTCATGCTTACATTGAAGTCTCCATAGCCATTATAGAGGTGCTTGGGATTGAGTTGATTGGTATTATTACCATCGCCAAACAACCAAGTATAGCTCACCGAAGGATCATCAAACTGACTTAGGTTTACAAAAGGCACTTCATAACCTTGGCATTTGTCTTCAAAACTAAAGTCTGCAATCGGTTGGTCATATACCTCGATCAGCTTACTCACGCTATCGACGCAGCCTTGGTCTGAGCTTGCGATCAGTTTTACAGTATAGTTGCCTTGCTGTGAATATAGGTGAGAGGGGCTTGCTGTATTATCTACGGCTCCATCGCCGAACGTCCAGTCCCAGCCTGTGATGGCGCCACTGATGTGGATACTACTCAGGTCTGTAAAAGGGGTTTGCTGTCCCTCACAAACCTCATTATAATTGAAATCAGCGTTCACCGGAGGATGAATCACAAAACTCTGGCTAGCAGTCGACTGACAACCATTATCATCTGTGATAAGCAGGCTCACCGTCTGAGTCCCAAATACATTATAGCTATGACTAGGATTAGCGGTAGGGTTGATCAAACTTCCGTCCCCAAAGTCCCAACTATATTGAGTCGGTACTGCTGGCCCGTCATAGCTAAAGCTAAAGTTGTTGCCATCAAAGCACTGATCATTTAGGGGCGCAATG
>JBCAWW010001250.1:0-1838 GCA_038534415.1 Bacteroidota bacterium
CACTTTTACCAATCAGGTGTATCAAGCGGGTAAATTTCCGGTAGACCCTGAATATACCTTTGCGGTATATCGCGTAGAGCCGATTGACGAAAATTCTTGCCGCTTGATACACCTGATTGGTAAAAGTGTAATTGGCCGGATCATAATTTACCTGCTTTTCCTTGAGATATTTGGTACCGCTTTCGTTGAAGTTACAAACGCGCTCTGCGCCTTCACCAGCCTGCAAGCTACCATTGATATAGTCAGAGCTCACGATCTTAGGATGCGAATTGGCAATCGCTCCATAATCCTCTCCCACTACCGCCCAAACCTTAGCCGCAGGAGCCTTGATTACATGAGATACCGTAAACTTTTGGACTTTTTCCTGAGCTTGTAAAAAGCCAAAGCCTAAAATTGTAAGGCTAAACAAAACGCTGATTTTGAGAAATGATTTCATCTTAAATTAGTTTTAAGGGTGTTGTTTATTGAGTACCCTACAAAGATGAAACTGCTATCTCTTAAAACTTTTTCCGATTAGCCCAATGTCTTGCAAATTTAGTCCAAACGATAGTTGGAGGGCGAAATATGGTAAAATTGCTGAAAAGATTTTGAAAAATGAGCTAAATCGACAAATCCACACTCATAGGCTACTTCGGAGATTCTTAGCTCTGTGGCCTTGAGCAATTTTGCCGCCTTTGCTAGCTTTCTCTGCTTGATATACTTTGCCGGAGACTGCTCATAATGCTTCACAAACTCCCTCTTGAAACTAGAAAGGCTAAGCCCCGCAAGATGTGCCAATTCCTCCAAACCCAAATTATTGTACAGATTGGCTTCGATGATTTCTTTGAAGTCGAGTTCAGCCGGAGCAAAAAGGCCCGCAATCAACATTCTTATCGTTTCGGCATTATCGGTTTTGGCGAGCAGGAGAATCAATTCCTTGAGTTTCAACTTGATCAATTCATCGCTGACCAGGCTCGGATTTTCAAAATAATACTTAAGCCCTTCGACATAATTTTTCATCAAGTCTGAGCCTACGATTTTCTCATGTCGAATGGGCTTGACGTTTTTGACCTCCAACAAAAAATCAGGAAACTCCTTATCGTAAATCAGTTTGAGGATTTCTGGATATAAATGGATTGCCACTGCCTCACACATCTCTCCTTCTACCGCATTGAGATAGTCATTGAAGTAGTTACCGCACTGCAGAACGATTCCCTCATCCGCTTCGCCTATGATTCTGGCAGTCGGGCTGATTACTTCCGCACAACCTGAGACGATATAATAAAAACAGGCCTCATTGGGCATCTCCACTGGGATACGAAAGGGAGGTTGCAAAACCGCCTTCTCAAATATCTTCTTTCCTTGAAAATCAAATTGCTGATGTGCCTGAATCATAATTGTACAATTTAGATAATATTAGCATACTACAGCTTCAGCCCTTAATCCAACCGCCAAAACCTGAGACGATGAATAAATACGCAGCTTTTCTCTTGATGTTGCTCCTGGGGACCTTTGCCTGCCAATCCCCTAGCAAAACAAGCAATCAAAAGCCACCCAACATCCTCATTGCCATCGCGGATGATGTCTCTTTTCCTCATATGGGCGCTTATGGCTGTAGCTGGGTCAAGACTCCCAACTTTGATAGAGTAGCGCGTGAGGGTTTACTGTTCCAGAACGCTTATACTCCCAACGCCAAATGTGCCCCTTCTCGCTCTATCATACTGACCGGACGCAATAGTTGGCAGTTAGAAGCCGCCGCTAATCATGTACCTTTTTTCCCCGATAAGTTTAAAACTGTATTTGAAGTCCTAGCCGAAAACCAATATTTCAACGGCCATGTTGCCAAAGGCTGGGCTCCT
>JBCAWW010001251.1:0-1834 GCA_038534415.1 Bacteroidota bacterium
TAATTGTTTGTTTCGTGATAATGAAGGCGGAGATGGGGGGGGAATAAAAGAAGACAATAAAAGTGAGTCAACCTACGACTTATGTTTATTTGAAAATAATCATTCTAACATGAATGGCGGAGGAATTTTAGTAACGAAATTTTGCGATATTAAAATTAATCGCTCTGCTTTTATCGGTAATTCAGCAGATGGCAATGGGGGGGGGTATTTTAATGCAGATAACTGTAGGGCAGAAATTACTAATTCTACCTTCGCCTTAAATAAGGCCCAATTCTGGGGAGGGGCGCTATATCTTAGAGGGGATACTTCTTTTTTGCGCGGAAATACTATTCGCGAAAACGAAGTCTTATTGGATGGAGCAGGTATTTTTAATCAAAACATTAATTCAGCCCATCTTGCTGATAATCTTATTGATGGAAATCATATAGTAGACTCTCTTGGCAATATTGGGTTTGCGTCCAATTTAGAAGGCGAACAAGGGCCATTAGCCTATTTTTCCCAAGGCCACAACTTTATCTCAAATGATCAGAATAGTTTTATCGTTCCGAGCATCGGAGACCAAATAGGCGATGATCAACAGCCACTAGATCCCATGGTTAAGGCTTTAGGCTTTTATGGTGGCCCTCGCAATCGTCTCCAATTTGATACCTTTGATATAGAATGGTTTCTCCCTACCTATGCCACAGAGACAGGCAGTCCGCTCCTTGATGCAGGACCCGCTCCCGACGATACTAGCTCTCTAAGAACAGACCAAAGAGGATATAGTCGACTTATAGGAGGTGAAGAGCAAAATATTGATATAGGTGCTTATGAGGCCCAAAGAGGATTTGTGCCCCCCTCCGTCGAATCAATCTGCACTGAGGATGATTTTTTCAAGCGCTTGGAACGTATCGTACTCATTGACAGTACTGGTGGAGGCTTTGAATACGGAGAAAATCAAAGCCTATCGCTTAAACTATCAGATGGCTTGATCTTCAATCTTGCTAGTAATCCTACGGTAGAATGCGAAGGCACTGGACTCAGTGATTGTAACTTAAGCTTTGATAGTCAGGAACTCACGATTCAGTTTGATCGTAACTTTGATACCACGCTCAATAGCATCAGTATCGTAGGCTTAGAAGTGCGTGCGGAGGAGGAATCCGAAGCTGACGATTATTTTTTATTGCGCTCGGGTGGCAATGCAGTACTCAATGGCCTTGCTTTGGAAGATAGTGTTACCTATGCTTTGATCTATGCCCTGCCCAACTATCATATCGCTGACCAGGTCTACGATGAGGCGTTTACTGAAGATGATGGCTTCTGGCTTCCAGATGGCGATTTTTCTATTTGGGAGTATGGAGACCCTGCAGGAGAAATTATTAGTGGAGCAGGTACTTGGATGACCCATTTAGATGCTCGCTATCCCGCCAATGATACCTCATGGCTCGCGAGTCCTTGCTTTGATTTGACAGGGGTGGAAGCCCCACTTGTTACCTTCAGCAAATGGGTAGATACTCAACCCGGTTTGGATGGCGTAGTCTTTCAGCAAAGTACCGATAGAGGAGCAACTTGGACTACGGTCGGAGACAATCTGGAAGCTGACGATCTTGGTTGGTTCAATTCTAATTCCATCGTAGCCAATCCCGCCAATCAGCAGACTGGCCAACAATACGGCTGGACGGGGCGTGAGGAAGCTTGGGAGGAAGCCAGAATTATTTTGCTTGATCAAGATCCAGATGCCTTAGTTCGCTTCCGCTTTGCTTTTGCTAGTATCCCTGTAGTTGACCAATCGATTTCAAATGATGGATTTGCCTTTGACGATTTTTTCGTCGGCCAAGGAGGGCAACGCAAAGTC
>JBCAWW010001252.1:0-1831 GCA_038534415.1 Bacteroidota bacterium
GGAAATCTCAAACCATGAATTGAGACGATCCAACTCTCGCATCCGTACTTCAACCTCGCTTTCGAGGGTTTTGTTTAGTTTTTTGAGGTCTATTTGTGCCTGTTCTAAGGCTTGGTTTTTTTCCTGAGCTTCGGCTAATAATCGGCTAACTTCCTCTTCGTTTTTGTCAATCACTTGATTGAAAGAGTATAGGTAAAGGCCTAGGACTAGGATACTAGTCATGAAAATCACCGATCCAGCCCAAAAGGGGAAATTAGTAGCAAAAATAGGCTCCTGATAATTGTACATGCCAAAAATGAACAGGAGCAAGCCAAAATAAAGGGCAAAGTAAAAGTATTGGTTATTGTCTGATCTAAACAAAAATGCACTCAGGGCCAATAAATGGGCAAAAAAGAGATGAGCTTGCAATTCTGGCCCAAATAGAATGCTCAATATGGTCAGGAAAATCCCTGTTGCCAGGAGCAAACTATTCATGGCCCAGTTGTATTGCTTCATATGATTGAGCACCAGAGGAGCCATGAATATGGGTACCATGAGACTAACCGTGAAGCCTAATTGAGGGTTGGCTCCCCAAGAAAAAAAGAAGGAGAAAAATATGGTGGAAAAAACAGAAATGCTGGCCATCATATTGGTCATTCTGATTTTTTCCTTAAGGCTAACTGATAATTCTTTTACAATTCCAAGAGACAAAAAGGGACTAAATATGGCGTTTATGTGCATAAATTAATCAACTAGATTATTGAGCCATTGCCAGATTGAAGCAAAAAACGGGGTCTTAGCAGTTGATCGGGTTTGTTTGATATGGGGGCTTGCGAACGCACCAAAGTGTTTTACTTTGCGAGCACAACATAAATGTTCTTGATTATGAAAAGGAATGAAGAGAGGATTATATCCAATGGCATCAGACTCCCGGTCCAGGATCTTAAAGCGTCTTTCAAATTGGTTTTTTTGAGGGCCTAGGGATTGCCCCGCTAAATCACTTAAATCAGGCGAGCCAGCCATAACCCATGCCGTATACCAGTAAGAGCCAATGGCGCGGACTGCTTTTCTCATTCTCCGCTCCACCATCCCATCTAGCTTTTGGTGATAGGCTTGGCTATAGCCTCTCGAATAGGTTCTGATGACAATTTGATTCCGGCTTTCATAGCCAAACTTTTTATCTGAAGAATAATTATCGTTGAGCTCCGCTTCAAACAAGAGCACCGAATCCTTCGCAATATGACTTTCCAATACTGTTTCCCAGCCTTGGTCAATCAAATCTTCGATATAGTAAGCTCTGCCTACAAAAAGATCGTAATCAGAAGCAAACAGCTCCGGCAGCCGAGACTCCCAAAAGCCATGAATTCCCTTCTGACCCGTCAATTGGCCATTATAATTGAGGGTAGTGTGTAGGGGCACATGAGCGTCTCCTACATAATGGCCCAGATCTGCGGATAGTTTCATGATCCTATTTAGATCCTTGGCCTCAAAGGCATCCCTCAATCGATAAACCACCGTGGGCAAATGATAGGGTAATACACCATAAGTCTCTAACGTATCTGCCGTAAAAACGTCTACAGCTTCCTCCCAACTACGTGGCACATTTGCAAAAGGGTAGCTGCCGTAATGATCTATGTCAATATAGTGGTGAGCTGCCTCGCCTTCGACCGCATATCGTCTCATGTCCGGATCTACGGCATGCTCTGTTAGATATTCAAGCTGCTCTTTGTAGATACCAAACATCTCCGGCGGGAGGGTGAAAACCGCCAGTCTATTGATTCGTTGGTGAGCCCAAAAGCCCCATGCGTTTAGGCCAAGAGGCAAAAACAACTAGAAACTCAATCCAAAAGCG
>JBCAWW010001253.1:0-1830 GCA_038534415.1 Bacteroidota bacterium
TTCAGTAAATATCAGCACGAAATGAAAAAAGTCAATCTCCTGCTTTTTTGCCTCTGCAATGTTTTGCTCCTAAGTTGTATTAGCCAGTCGTGGATAGCCAAAGTCGACGAGAAAGCAGAAAATCAATTCCCACAAACCCCATATACTAGGGTGCTCTTTTATCATCATGAGCACCAAAACCCTCAAGCTCTCAGTGCAAGCAACAATCTCTCTTTAGTCGATAGTTTGTGGGCACCCAAAAATATGAGCAGCAGAAAACTGGAGGATCTAGAAGGTTTTGATTGGCAGCTTAAGCATGAACTGAGCAAAAAGGAAATTTCGAAACTCCGGAAACTGTTTTCCAATCAGGGGCGGGAGTATTACTTCAAGCAATGTACACCCTATGCTTTTAATCGCTGCTTGGTTTTTGTCTCTAGTGATTCAAGCATTGTAGGAAGCATCTACTTTTGTCCGCAAGGCTATAAGGTAGAGGCATATCCAAGCCTACGGCCGGGAGTAAGTAAAAATTTCATTTGGAATGAATCTGGAATGGAGGATTTTGAGCAGTTTTTGCAAAAGCTTGCCAAGAAAATCTAGCCCTACTGGATATTTTCGATCATTTGCTTTTTACGAGCTTCTGCTGCTTTGATTGTTTCTTCTATTGGGGTCAGTTCAGCCTTTAAGAATTCCATCACCTGCTGTAAGGTCCAATTCAATTTGCGGAGGCGATCACGGGCCGTATTGATTCGTTTTTCCCAGTAGGGTTCGTCAAAAATATTGTTAAGCGCTCGCTTGAAAAGGGAGACCTTTTTATAGGCAGATTGCTCGATGACAAAGTCTCGGTGCAGGCTGAGAAATATCATCGGTGAATGCGAACAAATCAGTCCTAAGCGCTCTTCGGCTTCTCTGACTTCTTTATAAAACTGCTTCCCTGCCACTTGAGCGCGCGGCAAGTATCCCAAAATCACATTAAAAACCTTTTCAATATCCTCTCCTGCATACTCACTGACAGAATGCGCTTCGATCTTCGTACTCATCCGATCCAATAGTTTGCCGAGTTGACCGCCTACTGTGATGGCTTCTTGCAATTCCTTGCGGTCCACCTTAAGGTTTTCCAGACTTTCGATCAGATTGAGATAAGTTTCCCCGCCTTCGTGTCGAAGAAAGCGCTCTTTCAACTTGACTAGTTTGGCATATTCCTCTTCAATAGGGCCAATGTGAGCAATTTGTTGATGGATTTGCCGCTCTTCTATATCAAGGTCTGAGAGCATGGTCAGGCCTTGATTGCGGTGCTCAAGGACGATTTCATATTCCGCGACCTCCTTGTCATACTGAGCCTGCTGGTCCTCATTGGGAGTGAGCAAACGCATCTTATTTCTCCGATTGAGCCGTTCTATGTCTGATTTTTCTTCGGCGAGCCGAGATGCAATAAAGGCCATCCTTTCTTGGATGTATTTGCGCTCCTGGGCCAGTTTTTGGAGGCGGGTTTTCAGCTTTTCTAGCTCTCTCTTTTCTTGGATATAGACGGCTAGCTGCTGATTGATCAGCGTGATTTCGTCCATGTGTTAGTTAGATTGTGTTGCTAGGAAATTTTACGAAAATCAGGCTAGTTCGTTATCTTGTGATCCGAGGCCCACAAACCTTCAATCTATTTATGAGTCAGGACAAGGTCAGCCTTTTCATCAGTAATTATATCCAAGGCCTCAAATTATTGCAGGTTACTGAAGAGAGTATTGCCCGGATACAAAAGACCATAAAAACCCAAAAGATCAAGTCAAAGGACACCCTGATTATTCCGGGAGATGTCTGTCAGCATGTCTATGTCATTGTGCAAGGCGGATTTGTCTGTCG
>JBCAWW010001254.1:0-1825 GCA_038534415.1 Bacteroidota bacterium
CTCCCGCTTAGTGTGTGAGAAATTTCGAGTTTATAACGAAATTTACGACAGATTAGTCCATGGAGCTAGATAAAGAAATACTCACCAAACTCTATAAGTACTGCGCCTACCAAGATCGCTGTCGCTTTGAGATAGAACAAAAGATGGTCGATTTGGAACTCGATACCGACTTTTGGGAGTATTATATGGCTCATTTGGAGAAAGAACGCTTCTGGGATGAGGAGCGTTACGTCAAATCTATCACGCGGGGCAAATTCTATCACAAGGGCTGGGGCAAGCAAAAAATTCGCAATGCGCTCCGCCAAAAAAAGATCCCCGCTCATCTGATCTATAAAGTTTTTGCCGCCGAAATCCCAGACGATGTATACGAAGAGACGGTCAGCAAGCTCTCCGAACGCAAACTCAAAGACCTCAAAGGGGCTAGCGATATCGTCAAACGCCAAAAGCTGACCCGCTTCTTGCAACAGCGCGGATTTGAGTGGGACATCATACAGCGGAGGATCACTTTGCTGCTTTCGACCATGTGCTTGCTGGCTTTGGTATTGGTGCGCTGTACCCAATCGCCCCCTTCCGACTATGCGTCACTTAGCTCAGATACTTATTATGTAGGCAAAGAGACTTGTAAATCCTGCCATCAAAATACCTACAATAGCTATATGAAGACCGGCATGGGGCATTCTATGTATTTGCCTGACACTGCCGATCGAGTTGAGCGTTTTGGGCCGGAGGAGGTCGTCTTTGACGAACGCAAAAACTTTTACTACCAAGCTTTTTGGGAAGGCACCAAAATGTACATACGAGAGTTCCGCAAAGCGGGAACCGATACTCTCTACGAAAGGCGTGAGCAAGTGAGCTATATCGTGGGCTCTGGACACCAAACGCGTTCTTACCTCATGGAGCGTAATGGCTATTGGTATGAGATGCCGATCACTTGGTATGTGGAAAAACAAATCTGGGACCTTAGTCCGGGCTATGAGATCAACAATTCTCGTTTTGAGCGTGAGATCGGGCAGGAGTGTATGAGTTGCCATACTGGGCACAACGAATACGTGGCGGGTAGTAAAAATAAGTTCAAAAAAGTCTCACTCGGTATCGGCTGTGAAAAGTGCCACGGTCCGGGTTCGGCCCACGTGCAAAAGATCAAAAGTGGCGATATCACCGAAGAAGGCATCGATTACTCCATCGTCAATCCAGACAATCTCTCTCTGCAGGCGCAGTTTGATGTGTGTCAGCAATGTCACCTTCAGGGGGTAAATGTCTATCGACCTGGTAAATCGATTGCGGATTTCAGGCCGGGGCAGCCATTGACGGAGGTGATGGATATATTTATTGAAGCGCAGCAAGATGAGGCTGCTTTTGGGATTGCCTCGCACGCGGAACGCCTCCAATCATCGCGCTGCTTTTTGGAGTCGGCCGGGGAGCTCAATTGTACTACTTGCCACAATCCCCACAAAAGCATTTCTGTAACAGACCCCAAGCGCTATATCCGCTCCTGCAACAATTGCCATACCGCGGCCAAAAGCAATCTTTGTAGCGCTAGCCAAGAACTACAGATGACAAAGGCGGGGGATTGTGTGAGTTGTCATATGCCGCAGGGCGGAACGCGAGACATCCCCCATGTGAGTTTTCATGATCACAAGATCCGGGTGGTGCGGGAGAGTGATACGGTGGATGTGAAAGCGGTTAAAGAATTTTTGCGCTTGCAGCTGGCTAGCAGAGAAACTGCGCCTGACTCTATTTGGGGGCAAGCATGGTTATTGTTTTATGAGCGGCATGAGCCCAATCCTCGCTATCTCGCGACCGCCGCCCAGCAATTGAGGCAAGG
>JBCAWW010001255.1:0-1825 GCA_038534415.1 Bacteroidota bacterium
ACGCGAAGTCAAATAAATCTTAGTCCTTCGGGACCCATTTTAGCAAGTGATAAAAAATTGTGTGTGAAAACACGCCTAGGAAATCTATATGCCAAAAAATTAGACAAATGAGAAATACAACCAATTACTCTTTCGATCGATCCCAATGGATAAAATCGTGTTTCACGCTATTTTTCCTAGGATTTATTTACCTCAACTCTCAGGCACAGTTTACTCTTTTTAAATCTTTGCAAGTGCCCGTTGGAGTGGAGACTGATAATGGTGGCAATATCTTGGTAAGCCATGATGGAACCTTTAATGTAGCGATTAGCCGCTATGCATCAAATGGTGCCCAACTTAACTTTGTCCCCTATGGAGGATTCACCACTTTTGACTACTTCCCAAGTATGGCGAGAATCCCTTCTACGGGATTTATCATTGGATTGGCGCCCAATGGCGATGTCCTTTCTATAGACCCTAACAATCCTAATCCAGCATTTCTGTTTAATTGTAAGCAGATTGGTATCGACGCTACCAATATTTACGATCTAAATGTTGGTAGCTTTGGTAATCTTGGGGGGATTATTCAGCCAGCTTTTGCGACTTACGGAGACATTGCAGTTTATGAAACGAGTTCGAATCTGTACTTATTTGTCTCAGGGGTATCTGTTTCACATCCTTTCGTCGCCCGTATTCAAATCTCTAAGTCAAGTGGCAATATCGTTGGAGCCAAAGTAATGGCTTCTTCGTTAGCAACGACTTCGCCAAATAATGCCCTGCCCCGAGGGGTCGCTGTCAATAACAACGGATTAGTCCTGACGACTTTGTCCTCACCGACTATCCAAGCCTTTGATCAGGCTGTAGGTTTTGACTACGATTTTGATAATAATTCGCCTGCTTCAGATTTACCACAAGTGAAAATCGGAGGTGTTGACATTACTAGCCGAGGCATGTGCACTGGTCCTAATGGTGATTTTTATATCAGTACTGGTCCAATAGGGAGTACGTTGGGCGGTTTGGGCGGAAGCGGAGTACTAGTCCGCATCAATGCAAACCAAACCCAAGCTACTGGGGTCGCCTCGCTAGGAGGAGCCTTTGTCAACTCGGCTGATGTCGCTATCACCCCTAATGGTAATACGCTCTATATGACCATCAAAAATACCAGTGGGGCGGTCTATCGACTTAACGAGTCAAGTATGACTACTATTAGTGTTGGCGGTGGTGGTTCTGGTGGTGGCGGGAGCCCTAACTTAACGCCAATCTCAGATAATATCAGTCTAAATGGTTCTATATTAACGGTAAATGTTACCGTTGAGAATGATGGAACAGCTAGCGCTGGCGCATCGACCCTTGAGTTTTTTGCTTCTACCAATACGATTATTTCGAATGCAGATGTTTCCTTGGGAACAGTAAGCGTTGGCAGTTTAGCGCCCTCAGCCAATAGTCCAGAAGTTTTTACCGTGGACCTCTGCAATGTTAGTGGCCTTAATTCGGGCTCAAACTATTATATCGGCTATATCATTGACAATAACAATGATGTCTCGGAATCTGATGAATCTGACAATGATAGCTATTTTAGTCCTGCTATCAGTTTTAACTGCTCAAGCTCCCAAGCCAACCTTAGCACTTTGTCTGATAATCTAGTAGTAAATGGCTCAAACATTACTGCTACGGTAACTGTAGGGAACACGGGTGGTTCTGTTGCTGCGAGTTCAACGCTAGAGTTTTTTGCTTCTACCAATACGATTATTTCGAATGCAGATGTTTCCTTGGGAACAGTAAGCGTTGGTAGTTTAGCGCCCTCAGCCAATAGCCCAGAAGTTTTTACCGTGGACCTCTGCAATGT
>JBCAWW010001256.1:0-1821 GCA_038534415.1 Bacteroidota bacterium
TATCACGTCATCCCGGATACTCCAAAGTGTTCCACTCTGTGTAGAAGATGTGTACAAGCCGTAGCCTTGAAAAGGAGGGGGATTTGAGGTGTTTCTATTTTTTTTATCAGGCCTATTTCTCTAATTTTTTGCGGTCCCAATTAGAAGTGTTGGCAGCAGCTTTGTAGGTGGTTTGTAAGAAGCTGTAAAGCGTATCTTCGGGGGTTTCTGATTTTTGGACGTCTTCATATTTGAGGAAAAATTCCCCCATCTCTTGGCTGTAGAAGGCCGCTTCGGGCTGAACCTTCTGCTGCCCAAAACTCGGATCGCTGGGATAGGCATAGGCATAAAAAGCAGGGAAAGGAAAATCCTTGGAGCCCATCCAAAAGCCGGCGCTACTTACTTCTTGAGAGTAGGCTTCCTGCATGACTTCTAGCGACATATTGGGTACGCCACCCGGATGAAGAGGTGCCGGATTGCCTGAAAAACGGGTTACGGCAAGATCAAAACCACCCCAAAAAAGGTGGACTGGACTGGCCTTGCCGATAAAATCACTCCTAAACTGATTGAAGACCTGATTACTCTTGAGCATACCCTGCCAAATGGCATGAGCTGCCTGGGGGTCGTAGGCTTTGTTGACGGTATTCTCAGCAAAAGGGATCGCGGGATCGACCTCATTGGGACTGGCGTGAATGTTGATATCCAAGCCAATGCTTGCTAGCTTTTCAAACAGATCGGTATAGAAATCTGCTACTGTCCGAGGCTTCAAATCACAGCTGACTGAGTCCGTCTCTGAGCTTTGAATGATGAGTTTGTGCTGTTTGAAGTCAAAGTCTATCTGGAATACTTGGCCTTGGTAGGGGATGCCATTGGTCGAAAAACCCCTTGGCGAGATGTAAAGAGCTGTATGCCAAGAATGATTTTGCCAAGGCATAGTACGCAAGCGAATCTTACCAACAATCTGAATCCACTGGTGTAGGGTCTCAATGGTATCCTGAATCTCGTTAAAATTTAAGACGGGCCAATTGTGAGTGTTTTTCATTTTTGTATTTCTTTTTGAATAGAATCCCAGTGCTAATTTCCTTCATTTCGTTCCCCAGAAAAATAAACTGTCTTAAAAAAAGAAGTTAAACTAGCTTAACATTTTTAGGCTTTGGCGATTTGACTTCTGATCGTACTAAGAAATTCTTTGGTGATCCCTAAATAAGAGGCGATCATATATTGAGGGACTCGCTGTGCGATCTCAGGGTACTCTTTACAAAAAAGCAGATAGCGTTCACGGGCCGGAAGGGAATAGCTGCTTATGATGCGTTTTTGGGCATTTACATAGGCTTTTTGGATGATGAGGCGAAAGAAACGCTCAATCTTAGGCATGGCTAGGTAGAGATGTTGAAGGTCGTCGTAGGAGATTTGTACTACCTCGGTCTTGGCCAAGCATTGGACGTTGAAGTCTGCTGGCTCTTGGTTGATAAAGCTCCCAAGGTCTCCGACCCACCAATTTTCGATGCCAAAGCTGAGGATATGTTCATGATCATCTGGCCCTAAACAAAAGCTTCGGACCTTGCCCCTGACGACATAGGTGTTGTGTTGGCAAATGTCACCTGCTTGGACGATATACTGACCTTTTAGATATGTCCTTTGTTTGAGTCTGCTTCGCAAAAAGGATTTTTCCTCCTCGCTTAGAGCAATATAGTTTTCAAGGTGTTGGAAAAAAGCTTCCATTATTCGCGCTGATTAGTAGAGCCTATTTTAAAGCTTAAGCAAAAGTTCACTACACATTATCGTAAAATTTATGCTTAAATTGATTTAAAACTAGCTACATCTTTATGCAAAAACTACTAC
>JBCAWW010001257.1:0-1817 GCA_038534415.1 Bacteroidota bacterium
GATTGTCAAGAAAGGTAAGCTGTTTTACTTTAGTATTTATTGTGCGATCGTAGGGGTAATTGCGATTGCGACAGCTTTACTCTAAGCGTTCGGCCGGGCCGAACGTCTAACTCATTCACGCATAAATATTGTCAGTTGGGGAAGCGCTAGGATCGCTTCTCCAATATCCTTTAGTAAATTAGGAATAGTAGTAAATACTGCTCCACTCTTGTTATGCATGTTATCGCTTTTTCTACCTCCACCGAAGGAGTGTAGACCTTCTTGCTTACTCACAAAGAATGATGGATAAGGCGATTTCTTCTTTACCTAATAAACGTACGATTGTACCAGCTCTCAAATCCCTCCAATGGGAATGTGGGCACTGTGGACATGGCAATTGGAAAGAGGCCACTTCTTGTAAAAAGTGTGCTGCTAGCAAGCCTGTTGTACTGTTCTTTAGTGCGAATACTACCCAGATCACTCTGGGTGAGCCTATTCGACTAAGCTGGGATGTGGATGATGCAGTCAAAGTACAGGTGATTCCTGATGAGGAAATTGCCACCCCTTCCGGCGAGATGGATGTATATCCTACCGAGACGACCACCTACCGTCTGATTGCCGAAAATAAGACCGGGCGAATCGAAAAAACCTTGACACTCACCCTGGATGCTCCCAAAATCAATGATTTTGCTGCGACAGAAAATGTCATCCAAGTAGACTATCCCTGTATTTTTCATTGGGAGGTCGAAAATGGTGCCGAATTGACCATCGATCGCGGAGTCGGAAATGTGAGTGGGCGGAGCTTTGCCGAAATCCTTTTGGAAGAGCCGGGGGTATATACCCTCACAGCAAAAAATGCAAGTGGACAAGATCAAGCTCAGATAGAGCTCTCCCTGCCTGTGCCTGAGATAGGTGTTTTTTATGCAGGCAGTGAAGTGATTCGTTTGGGCCAAGCAAGCTGGTTGCATTGGGAAGTCAATAATGCGACCGAAATCAGCCTTTCGCCAGATATCGGTAATGTAACTGGGCAAACCAAGCTTGAACTATATCCTGATCGTACTACCGAATATACATTAAGAGCAAGCAATTATAGTGGTGTGGTAGAAGCTAAAGTCCAATTGACTTTGCCTCCCCCCGTGATCCGCGAGTTTGCGGCTTCAAGCCCCATTTCAACCGAAGGTGAACCGGTCACCATTAGTTGGAATGTAGAGAATGCTTATCGGATTGAGATTATACCCGATGTGGGAGAGATCGAACCCGAAGGAAGCTGTAAGATTAAGCCATATAAGGCTTATACAGATCTACGACTTCGTGCTTATGGGCACTCAGGAGTAAGTGAGCGAGAAATCATGATTACTCTTTTCCCTTTGCCCCTTGAAGAAGCAATGGTAAGTGGACCTACCGATACTTTTATCCACATGGAAAAGCAAGACGAACAAATCGAACATGTAAATCCAGAAGCGGCTATTCGCAGCTTGGAAAAAAACCTAACGCTGGAAAATGATTTTCTCGTTGAGGAACTCGAAATCCAACGCGCAATGGAAATGGACCTGACTGATGAAATGTTGGCTATGCAACGGCCAAGTATACGCAGGGAGCTAAAAGCGTTCCTTAAAAAAGTAAAAGATAAACTCAACAAACGTTAACCACACTAATCGACATAAAAGCATGGAAGGATACTCGAATTATGATCGCTACGAGTATGAGGAGACACCGCAAAGAATGGGACCAGTCAAAAGGTTCTTTTTTGCTTGTGCGGGGGCTTATTTAAAGATCCTGGACGCTTGTCCCTCTGAGCATACCAAATACGTAGGTATAGGCGCGACAATATTTTTGAC
>JBCAWW010001258.1:0-1817 GCA_038534415.1 Bacteroidota bacterium
AAACGAAGCCGCTGGCAAAACCTTCTTTTCAGGCTTTGCCAATGTGATCAATGCTTGCCGTAAATGTCCCAAATTCATCATTGGACGCGTGCAAGGCAAAGCAGTCGGGGGTGGGGTAGGAGTGGCTTCGGCAGTAGACTATGCTTTTGCTACCAAGTTTGCCTCGGTCAAATTGAGTGAATTGGCGATTGGGATTGGGCCTTTTGTGGTCGGACCTGCGGTCGAACGCAAAATCGGCACCTCGGTCATGTCTCAGTTGGCGATAGACGCTACGAGCTGGCGTTCGGCCGAATGGGCCAGAGAAAAAGGACTCTACGCCAATGTCTATGGTACTGCCGAAGAGATGGACGCTGCCATAGAGGAGTTAAGTCAAAAACTTGCTACTTCCAATCCAGAGGCTATGGCCGCTCTCAAAGCCAACTTTTGGTTGGGGACAGAGCATTGGGATGAGCTACTGATGGAGCGCGCTGCGATGAGTGGCAAGCTGGTCTTGTCAGATTTTAGTCGCAATGCCATCGCCAAGTTTAAGGCCGGAACGCGTTAAAAGCTGCGATTTTTATTTTTTTGTCATTTCATATTTCCTTGATCCAACATCGAGGAAATATGAAAGCTTATGTATCTGGCTAGGGTAAAAAGTTGAATTTTACTCCTTTCTTTCTTAGAACAATTTTCTGGTAATTTTTTTAAGCTTTGTATTACATCTAAATATGTTGAACATCCATTTTATGGTTATTGCATTTTATTGGAAAATATTATAATTGAATTAATTGCGATTCGAAAAAAAAATATTTTTTTAATGAAAACAATTTTTGCGTTTATCTTTTCCTTGCTTGCCTCAGTGTTTTTATTATCTGGAGCAACCCTCAACGTTCCAGGAGATTATATAAGCATTCAAGCAGCTGTAAATGCTGCTGTAGCTGGGGATATAATCATTGTCGCTAATGGGTCTTACAATGAAAGCATCAATCTCAACTCGATGGCAACCCCTGGAGAGATTACGATCCAAGCTCAAAATGCTGGCGGAGCTACCATTGATGGTGGGGCATCGCCTGCTTTTAAAGCGGGTACTTTTACTGGAGCTATTACCATTGAAGGTTTTCGATTAGACGCTAATACAGGTATTGTCAATGGAGTAATTGATCTGCTAAATGTCAGTGGACGCGTAAATGTGATCAACAACATCTTTGTCCCCGGCTATGGAGGCACAGCAATCTATATGCTTAACACTACAAGCGCCAATACAGCGCTAAGTGTGCTCGATAATACTGCGAGCGGTGCTGTGGACAATGATGACTTTGTTTTTGTGCAAGTGGGAGATAATGGTACTGGAGGAGGAGCCACAGATATCCTGATTGATGGCAATACAGTCAGCGATTTGGAGGACTCAGGAGTGCAGATTGATTTAGAGGGCACAACCTATACCGCTACCATCCGAATTTCGGATAACAATATGTCTAATTGGGCCGCATCGGGATCTGGCGTAGATTTCCATTTGGGTAATGGTTCGATAGGGACCAATATAGAAGCTTACCTTTCTATCGAAGGCAATACTTTTACTAATCCCGACGGTAGAGGAATTGGTTTGGACGCAGATGGAATTAATAATTCTATGTATGTCACCATTGCTGATAATAATTTGACTGGAAATGTAAATTCTTCAAATGGGATCGGTTTGGATGATGATAGTACTTCTGACGGGGTGACAGTACATGCTAGTATCACAGGCAACACTATCTCAAACTTTACGGATAGTGGGATTTGGCTTCGACCATTCATTGCGATTAATATCATCAGCGAAAGGTCGAAGCCAAATCCCA
>JBCAWW010001259.1:0-1816 GCA_038534415.1 Bacteroidota bacterium
ATAAATGAATAAGGCTTATTCATTTATGTTAATCATTCCCTTTATCTCCAATCCTCTCTCATTTCCCTTCGACGCATTAAGTTTGCTTCTCCATCTCCGATGAACTTTTCCTTCTTTGGATTCCATTCGAGAGGTCGATTAAGCTCATAAGCGATATTCACAATATTACAAATGCTCGCTGTTCTATGGCCGATTTCTACGTCACAGATGGGATTTTTCCTACTGCGTATTGCATCCAAAAAATCAGTATAATGATTATCGCTTTCGTATAAGCGAATTTCCTCCTCTTTGATAACATGATTGGCCAATGAGGCTGGGTTAGAATCCAGAAAACTACGCCCTACATCCAATACGCCCTCTGAACCGATAAATCGTACGGCATTGCCTTTGCCAAAGTCCTCATGGGTCATGGTGATACCGTTAGCATAGCGTAACATCAAAAACTCTCGCTCTCCATCCGGCGGAAAATACTCTATCGGACCAGTATCATCCATACCTAGCGCCCACTGAGCAATATCAAACATATGAGCGCCCCAATCCGTAACCTTACCTCCGCCAAATTCTCTATAATCTCTCCACTTAGGCCAGAATTTTTCAGGAATTGGGGGTGCTAAGAGATGATTATAGCCACGATATTGGGCAGGGCCAATCCACATATTCCAATCGATTTTTCGCAGTATTTCTTCTACTGGCAGATTACAGGGCTTAGGCGGAGGCCCAACGCTTACCTTGACATGCTGTATCTCGCCGATATAACCATTTCTTACCAACTCACACGCATGCCGAAATTTCTTCCACGACCTCTGCATTGAACCAGTTTGAAAAATACGCTCATTTTTGCGGGTAGCATTTACCATCTGTCGCCCTTCATGGATGGTCAAGGATAAAGGTTTTTCACAGTAAACATCCTTACCGGATTTCAAGGCCGCAAGCGCAATTGACCCATGCCAATGGTCAGGTGTGGCAATTACTACAGCATCGATGGTATCCTTATCCAATAACTCTCGCCAATCCGAATAAACCGCACAGCCCTCATAGTAATCTGAACCATAAATTTGGGCATAGTTCTCTTCGACCTTATCGCGAAAGCGCTGTAATTTACTCTGATCAACATCACAGGCTCCGATAATTCTATTTCCATCATTTTCTTGAAATCGCTTGCCCAAGCCTAGTCCTTGCTTCCCTAGACCAATAAAGCCCAAAGTAATTTCATCACTCGGCGGTATATATCCTTGACCGCCTAAAACCCGGCGGGGCACAATCACAAAACCCGCCCCCATGAGGGCGGATTGCTTAATAAAATTTCGTCGAGTATTTTTCATCTTCTTCCTTTTAGTCGAAGATAAAAAAATTAGTTCGCGGCAGGCAACTTTTCAATAAATCGCATATCCACTTTACGTCTCTTTAAGTCGGTCGAAGCAATTTCTGCTCTTACTTTATCTCCTAAACGAAGCACTTGACCAGAATCTTCTCCTGTAAAACTGTAAGTATCAGCATCATAACGATAAAAGTCATCCTCCATGCTGCGGATAGGTACAAAGCCCTCACACATATTTTCTTCCAGTTCTACAAAAAATCCTGCTTCGATAATGCCAGAAATCACTCCGTTAAAGTGTTCTCCTAAACGCTCGCTCAGGAATTCGACCTGCTTATACTTTACAGAGGCGCGTTCGGCTTCAGCCGCAGTCCTCTCTCGATCCGAACAATGCTTTAGCTGGGCTTCCATAACCGTTGGGTCCTGCTTATACTCGTTTTGCACAAAGTAAAGATCATGCAAACGCTGAATAATCAAATCAGGATAGCGACGGATAGGACT
>JBCAWW010001260.1:0-1813 GCA_038534415.1 Bacteroidota bacterium
CATTTAGAGAAGGTCTAGACCAAGTCCTCGCACTCGAAGAACTTTGCGAATACCTTTCTCGTGATGTCAAAGATGCGCGCGAAAAAGTCGAGTACCTCCAAATGATGGACGAGGCCAACTACACTACCCTATTTATCCCTGAGTACGCGCAGGCTCCCGACAAAAAGGCTCGCCCGATTCGTTGGTTGATCTTGGTCGCGACGGTACTGATTGCCTCACTCGTGAGTGTGATGGGCGCTATTTTAGCAGATAAACTAACTGGAGACGAAGTAGAAGCCTAGCCGTTCGATGGAATCGCTCCTCAACCAAATATCAAACCGCCAATGGCGCTGGGTCATCCTCATAGGCCTTGCACTCCTGACTTTTGGGTCGGTCTGGTTTGCGTTGCGGATGCGCATGAATCTGCTTTTTGCGATCCCATTGGTCGTATTGGGGGCCTTGCAGATTATTTATAATTACAAGCCCATTTTCTACGCCATGTTTTTTTCCATTCCGCTTTCGATGCAGCTGGAGATGGGCCCCTTGGCAATGGAAATGGTCTCGGAGCCGCTAATGCTCATATTGCTTACCGTATTCATATTCAATCTATTACGTGGAGAGCAATTTAGTCTCAAAGCTAAGGTTCGACCTTTTCACGTATTGATTTTTCTGTTGATATTTTGGACCGCATTTACCACTCTTACCTCTGAGTTTCCGGCACGTTCGGTGAAGTTCCTGCTCTCCAAAATCTGGTATCTCGTTGCGATCGTCTATACCGGCGAGAAGATCATCAATGAGCCCAAAGAAGTGCGGCGGCTATTTTGGTTGTTTTTTACTTCCTTGGTCTTGGTGGCCTTTGGGATTACGGTGCGCCATGCCTTGGTTGGCTTCTCTTTTGAAGAGGCCAATGGGATTGCTTTTCCGCTTTTCGCGAACGGGGTGATCTATGCGGCTACGCTGGTTTTATTTCTGCCTTGGTGCTGGTACGCTCGGACCTGGTATACCCCCCGAAGTTTGGAGTGGTACCTGATCATTATGGGTACGGGCATTTTGGTGCTTGCCACGATATTTACCTTCAAACGAGGGGCTTGGGCAGCCTTGACCTTGCTGCCGGTGATCGATCTCTTGATCCGTTGGAAGGTCTTTGACAAGGTGATCTATGGCACTGTGGTTGTGGTCGTTCTGGCTTTGGGCTACTTGATTCAAGACAATCGTTTTTACGCTTTTGCGCCCAATTATCAGAAGACCATTTGGCATGAGGGCGATATTTCAGGCCACCTTTCGGCCACATTTTCGGGTACAGAGATATCTTCGATGGAACGCTTCTATCGTTGGGTGGCCGCTAAAAATATGATTGCGGATATGCCCATGCTAGGCTCTGGTCCTAGTACCTTCAATCAAGTCTACAAACGCTATACGGATGATGCCTTCCGCACCTATGTGAGCGACAACCCCGAGCAATCCACCACGCATAATTACTTCCTGATGACCTTTACCGAACAAGGTTTTCCGGGAGGCCTACTCTTTATTGGGATTTGCATCTATATGCTCCTCAAAGCCGCCCGCCTCAGGGGCGAAATTACTGATCCCTTGCGGCTCAGTATCTTGATGATGGCTACGCTAAGTTTGTGTACGATCTTATTTCATAGTTTATTAAACGAATTGATCGAGGTGGATAAGATTGGCGCTATGTTTTGGCTGGCCTTAGTCCTCATACACAAAAGCGAAGTTTGGCATGAGCAAGACAGATAAATACAACTTTTTTGACAATGTATACGATGTAGTTCGCCTGATCCCCAAAGGTCGAGTTAGTAGCTATGGAGCCATCGCCAAA
>JBCAWW010001261.1:0-1813 GCA_038534415.1 Bacteroidota bacterium
ATCCGAGTCGCTAATGGCCATAGACACCAAATTATCCAGTAGATCAAAAAAGCATTCCTCATTTTCACGAGTATCTTCGAATACCAGCTGACCTTGAGATAGTTGAGTTAAGGCGGCTTGGGGGGTTGCATTATCGGTAAGTAAAAACAGATCACAAGGTGTACAGATCTCAGAGTGGGTATGTGCGTCAAGCGCTTGAGGCTGCTCCGCAGGGATTACAAACGAAAAGGAAATGAGAAGAAAGGAAATTTGGAATATCAACATGGCGTGAAAGATTAGGTGTTTCTGATGATCTCAAATAGCTCAAAAAAGAGACTCCCCCTCCGGCCTTTTGAGTATTCGTAGCCAGAGAGGGAGAAAGCGTTCCGCGTCGCGGAACGATTGAAATCAGCTCAATAGTATTGTAAGCTCAAAAGGGAGCTTGCAGCCGGAATCAGTTGCTTTTGAAAATTGCCGGAGGTCCATGCTTGGCTGACGATATAGTTGTCTTTGCTGCGGTAGCTAAGGCTTTCATTCGCTCCAACCGCTATGCTGCTAACATAATAAGGCAGGCTGCTTATGGGGCGCTTTAGCTGAGTTTGGAGATTGAATTGATAGACCTTGCTTTTGTCGCCTGCTGATTTAAGATAGATGAGCGTTTGGGTATCTTGAAAGTGAATCGCGCGGGCGGCACGCTCCTTCACAAAACGCTCTGCTTTGCTTTGATATGCTTGATCCAAGACCCGAGCGTTCTGCGAAGCAAGATCAAAATGAATAAGCTGATATATCTCCTCAAATTTGCCTTCTGGGCTAGCAATCGTATGCTCAAAAGCTAGCACTTGACCATCAGGGCTACAGTTCAAACCACTCATATTGAAGCTATCAGGAATGGCAACTGAGGTATAATCGCCTTTTTGCCATTCGTAGCGCCAAAGCGCATCAGTAGTATGAGCCAAATGCTCGGCCTCCGCACTTACAAAGTAAAATCCGCCTGCAAAGCTGGCAATCTCTAGAATCTCAACTGAACCAACATCTAAATCGACATTTTGGATCGTCTTAGGCTGAGAGAAGTCGATGATCTGGATTTCAGAGGCACCATTAAGGATAAGAACTTGCGCTTCGTTTATCACCTCCCAATCGCTCGGTAGCTTAGCTAATTCAATTTTGGTTTCGATACCATTTTGGGTGCGGATGATATAGTGTTGACGTGGCTTCCAATCTTGGTAGGCTTCTCTGGTCTGCCAATCATTTTTGATGGAGATGAGGGAGAAGGTAGTGGGAGATTGAGTTAGGGCGTCAAGGACTCTCTGCTTCGTAGATGCTAGTTCTGTTTGCTTTATTTTTTTAACTGCCTCAAGAGTTTCTGCAACTCGAATACCGTCGTGTAAAGGCTGAGCCAATTGAGCCAAGAGAAAATCAATTTGCTCTGGTGCCAGACCAGACAAAACGCTAATACTCGCCTCAGGATGAGAGGCAAACAACTCGAATAAGCGTTCATTGCTCAATTCAGAAAACTCAAGATTGTTTTGACAGGCTGGAGAAAGGCTATTTAATAATAGGGAAATCATTTCAGGCTCGACTCCATTTTTGTGTTCTTCGGAGAAGCTTAGCCAAAGTTGAATATCACAAGCGGTGCTAGAAGTCGCAAAAGCAGAAGTGCTCGTTACCAAAAGGAGCAAAAGGGCGAAGAGAGAAGATTTGAATGACATGGTATTAGTGTATCAGGTTTTTGACAAGCTCAATTTGCCAAAAAGCAAAGCCCCCTCTCCAGCCCTTTGAATATTCGTAGGGGGAGAGGGGGAAAGCGTAGGGACTAAATGATAATCCTTTTTAT
>JBCAWW010001262.1:0-1811 GCA_038534415.1 Bacteroidota bacterium
TTTTGAAAAAAAAAACGCCAACCACTTGGTTTTTTTCATAAGACCTCCTAATATTGTCTCAATCCTATCACGCTACTGTGTTGTGGATTATAAAGAACGAGGCGAGAGATCTGGCTCTAAGACCCTCTGGCAACCCATCCAAGTGAGACGGTGCCCCATCCAGCCCTAAAGTTTAGGGACAGATAATGAAACATAGAGCAATGAACCACTCCATTTTACTTCTCAATACTTCAAACGCTCAAGGTCTTTTGAGCATCTATTGTTGTACCTCTAAATGTTGTTGTTGCTAATTCAACGACACCAGAAGAAGTAATTCCACCTTTTACGTATTCCTTCAAAACTGGTCGTCAAGATTCGATCCTGGCAGATATGTATATCTGTACCCCAATCCCTACGAATAAAATCACCCAAAATATTCATTTCAACATTTTTTTATCATGAGTCAGAAATATCGTTTTGAAACGCTCCAGCTACATGCTGGCCAACAAGCAGACCCAACTACTGGATCACGTGCAGTGCCTATTTATCAGACTACGTCCTATGTATTCAATGATAGCGATCACGCGGCTAAGCTCTTTGCCCTCCAGGAGTTTGGCAATATTTATACCCGGATCATGAATCCAACTACCGATGTCTTTGAGCAGCGCATCGCTGCCCTTGAAGGAGGTGTTGCTGCCGTAGCAACTGCTTCTGGACAATCGGCGCAATTCTTGGCCCTCAATAATTTCCTTACAACAGGTGACAATTTTGTGGCTTCTCCCTACCTATATGGTGGTACCTACAATCAGTTCAAAGTGGCCTTTAAAAGACTTGGGATCGAAGCTCGCTTTGCCGCCAGTGATAAAGTAGCTGACCTAGAAGCTAAAATCGATGAAAATACCAAAGGCATCTATCTTGAGTCTATTGGTAACCCAGAATTTAATGTGCCTGATTTTGAGGCCATCGCGAGCTTAGCTCAAAAATACAATATCCCAGTAGTAGTCGATAATACCTTTGGCGCTGCTGGCTATCTCGTTCGTCCGCTCGATTATGGAGTAAATGTGGTTACTGCCTCTGCTACTAAGTGGATCGGTGGACATGGAACCTCGATTGGTGGTGTTGTCGTAGATGGCGGTAACTACAATTGGGGCAATGGCAAATTCCCTCAGTTTAGTCAACCATCTGAAGGGTATCATGGACTAGTGTTTAGCGATGTGTTTGGACCGGAAGGCCCCTTCGGCAACATTCAGTTTGCGATCAGAACCCGCGTTGAAGGTCTGCGCGATTTCGGCCCGGCTATCTCTCCTTTCAATGCATTTCAGCTGATTCAGGGAGTGGAAACGCTTTCGCTACGTGTCCAAAGAACCGTAGACAATGCATTGGAGCTTGCCAAATGGTTGGAGGCGCATCCATTGGTCAAGAAAGTAAATTATTCTAGCCTGGAAAGCAGCCCATACTATGAGTTGGCGCAAAAGTACGCTTCTCGTGGTGCAGGTGGAGTCTTGAGCTTTGAGCTCAATGGTACCCGTGAGCAAGCTGCGGCTTTGGTCAACAATTTTGAATTGGTTTCGCACCTCGCAAATGTAGGAGATGCCAAGAGCTTGATCATTCACCCTTCGAGCACTACGCACCAACAATTGAGCGATGAAGCTCAGTTAGCAGCTGGTGTTACACCGACTCTGCTACGGGTTTCTGTGGGAATCGAACACATCGACGACATCAAAGATGATTTCGTGCAAGCGTTCGACAAGGTCTTTAGCCCACAGAAACCCGTAGCAGAGTCGGTGTAACACCAGCTGCTAACTGAGCTTCATCGCTCAATTGTTGGTGCG
>JBCAWW010001263.1:0-1811 GCA_038534415.1 Bacteroidota bacterium
GTATTGCGTTAGAATTGTCTAGAATATTTACTATCGTTTCTTTAGATAACACTTTATGATATTTTTCTATAAAATCTAATATTATGCTGTATGGAAAAAACTGGGCAACGGAAAATCTCGCTGTTTTTTAACTTTTTTCAAAAAATCTGTGTAAATCCCCCTCAGAACTCAAAAAAACCTTTTTTATGCCTTCGCCCTCCTTTAGAGAAGAAGAGATTATTGCCGGTATTGCCAATCCAGGTCCCCGAACTCATGCTTTCGAAAAATCACTCTATACAGAGTTTAGACGTTTAATCTGGCAAAGGCCTAAACATTTGGGGATAAATAATGAGGCAGCAAGAGATGCCTATACCGATGCGGTACTAGTCGTAATCCAACACCTGAGGCAGGGGAGATTTAGAGGAGAAAGTAGTTTGTACACTTATCTGCGAAAGATTTTTTTCAATAAGTGCATTGATGTTTCTCGCAAAAAAACGACTCCTATATATGAAGACCCTGAGCTGGTGTTTCCTACATTAGCTGACAAATCCCAAGAGATCCTCAATAAGATCTTTCAAAAGGAGGAAGTCAACAGAGTCATGCAGGCCATGCAACAACTTGGTGAAAGATGTCAAGAGCTGCTTCAGTTGATTGGAGAAGGCTTTAAGTTGAAAGAGATAACGACCATGATGGACTTTGCCAATGTCGAAAGTGCCACCAGCCAACGCTATCAATGCAAAAAAAAACTAAAAGCCATCGTCTTTGGATAAACCCCATTTTGAACTTAAATGACATGAGTGAAGCTGCTGAAATAGAGCGATTGATTGCTCAATATCTTGACGGACAATTGGATGAGTCTGAGCGCGAAGCTTTTGAAAGTCGATTGGAAACCGACGGAGATTTTGCGGCCCAATTTCAAACCGCCGCCAATCTTGAATGGGCGATTAGGGCCAATGCGCTCAAATCTCGCAAAGAGCAATTGAGTCAGATTGAGCTGACGCCTCCGGCGAACGCTAAATTAAGACCCTTGGTGATCTTGAGTTCTGTAGCGGCTGTGATTGCGATCCTACTCCTCTTTTGGTGGTTCAACCAATCTCCCAGTCTAGATCAACTTTATGCCCAAAATCTTCCTCAGAGAGAGGCTCCTAGTGTACGCTCTAGCAATCCTACCGATAGCTTATTGAGTTTGGCCCATCTCGCCTATAATCAAGGCCAGTTTGCAGAGGCTTCGGAGCGTTACACAGCCTTGATTGCGGATAGCAACTTCGTTGAACGCCAGAGTCTAACCGTTTTTCTGGGCCTAAGTTATCTCCACCAAGGCAAATCAGAGGCCGCGATCACCCAATTTGAGTTGGTGGACGCCCTCAGCGAACGCGAAAATGTAGATTGGTATCTAGTCTTAGCCTATCTACAAAGGGCAGATGTAGCAGGTACTCAACAAGCACTACAAAAAATCTTGACGGATTCTGCCCATTACTATTATGATAAGGCAGTTGAGATACAGGCTGATTTAGAAAACATCAATTAACCCAACTGGATCCGAAATCTCGTCCAACCATCGCTTTCTGTGAGCAGCGAAAAGGGAAAGCCATGCTGATGTAAAACCTCCCGCACCAAAGTCAGGCCGATACCTTGACCAGTCGGTTTGGTACTAAAAAAGGGCGAAAAGAGTTTTTGTGCGGTTTCGGGCGCAATGCCGGGACCATTGTCTTCGATGATAAGTTGCGGAGGGTTGGCTTGAACTATTAATCTGACCTTACCGTCTTGCTTGACCGATTCGCAGGCGTTTTTGACCAAGTTGAGTAGGACTTGCTCCATCAAGGCTTGGTCGA
>JBCAWW010001264.1:0-1810 GCA_038534415.1 Bacteroidota bacterium
TATAAAATTGGCAGCCCGCCGAAAGTTTGTCCGGATTGTCGTCCCGACCAGCACCAACTGCACCATAAATGTGTTTGAGATGGGGCTTAAATTCGGGCGCTAGCAGATAGTCTGATTCATCAAATCCTTCCGGCGTATCGGGGCAACCGCCTTGGATCACGAAGTCCTCGATCACGCGATTGAAACTCAGGCTGTCCCAGTAATTTGCCTTGGCCAAGGAGATAAAACTAGTCTTGTGATTGGGGGTTTCATTGTGCATCCAAAAGAGCATTTCGCCCAGAGGGGTGATGATTTGGCCGACTTCATAGGTGGGTTCTTCTTTGGGAGCTTCGCCGCAGGCGCTCAAAACAAAGAAAGGGAGGAGATAGATAAGCTTGTGCATAGTGAGCTAATGTGAGGGAGTAATACTACTTATTTGGTGGGTCAAATGCTAGGGCAAGCGAGTGGGCAGTGCATGGTGATTGCGATGATTTAGGGTTAAGCGTTATCTTAAGTAGTAAGCCAAAAGTATTTAGTATTAAGACGGTTTAAGATCAAGCAATTTAAGCTCTTAGAGCTCTTTGTAGCGGTATTTAATACTCCTGATCCCGAAATAGGGATCGCATAGGCGTCAAGCTAAGTTTCTTTAGTGAGAGGAGGGAATTTCCGCTGCGCGGAACGCTGATAATCGTTCTGCGAAGCAGTTGTCAAAACGGCTAAATATGCTTCGACTGCGCTCAGCAAGACAGGATGATGAGCTGCTAAAAAATCTAATGATAGGAGCGTTCTGCGCAGCAGGGAAAAGGAAAAAGGCTAAGAATAGGTATTTCTACGCTGGATTGAGGAAGCTATTCGCGCTAGTTTGGAGGAAACTAAATATTGACCTTGAAACGCCTAAATAATGAAATCTTCATCTCTCAGCCTTTTCATCCTCCTCATTGCGATTGGCTTATTTGTCTCCGCTTGTAGCGAAGAATATGCAGATCTAGGAAAAGATAATCCAGTAGAAGAATGTGTAGAGCGCGGTCTCAAAGTAGAAAAGGGCACCGAAGCTTTTTATGAAATCATTGATCGCAAAGGCAAGGAAGTCTGGGGCACTTGGGATTTCACGGCAGAAGACTTTGAAGCGCTCAAAATCCCTTTGTTTAGACGCACGGCTTGGTTCAAAAATAGCGCTCGCGAAGGTTTTGTGGATACGATGCAGTTTATGCGGTCCCCTGGTTGTCCTGAGGATGGTATGTTTACCTACAAAGAGATGTATGGCAGGGATTGGCTCAAAGTGGTAGAGCTAATCGAGATCAGACAAAAAATCGAAGGTACTGACGGCCTTTTGGAAGGAAATCTCTTGATCAAATATCACCGTGTCAAATTTTATGCGGGCAAGACGGTTTTCATGCTGAGTAGTCCAGACGGAGAGCAGTACATTAGCCTTACCCGTGATGTAAATCGAGATACGGATTCTTCTAGCTTCCCGGATAATTGGAGTGTTAGTTCTCATACTTTGACCAAAGATCTACCGCTAGATCTATTTGGCGAAGTCCTTGTCATCCGAGTGGATAATGGCGACTCTTACCAAGGTCCTTTGGCTGATGATTTTGACATAGAGGAATATACCCAGTAGTTAGTCGCAAAACTTTAACAAATTCAATAATTATACATATGTTTATTTGAAGAATAAATGTAAGTAAGCTGATCTACGAGCTATGTACTGCGGCTCGTTCCCTGCACTTGTCAGGTCGATAGTAGAAAATATCGGATAGTATTCAGGAGAAAGGTAGCTGCGAATCGATCTTACAAGCATCCTAGGGGCATCTTTCTCAGTCCTGAATAC
>JBCAWW010001265.1:0-1807 GCA_038534415.1 Bacteroidota bacterium
AATAACTATAACTACCATCAAAATCCGTTTGGCGAATTCGATATTGAAACACCCCTGGATAGATATCCTCGTCAACAAATCGATACTTTCCTCCTTGGCGACTTTCTACTCGTCCTATTTGCTTGAATAAGCGTCCATCGCTGGCTCTTTCGAGGATGAAATGGCTATTATTTTCTTCATTAGCGGTCTCCCAATTTAGCTCTGCGTTCGCACCTAATGCCTTTACCTCAAAGGAAAGCCATTCTACGGGAAATACAGAAGCGATCTGATACGAGAGTCCCATACCTCTTTGATCATAAAAGCTATTGGGCGTATTGCGCAAATCTAGAGGGGGGCGCATATTGCCTCCCCAACTTAATTCACGCCAATAGGAGGGTGAGCTAGGGGGTGGGTAGTTAGCGGCATGAGCTTGAATACATTGATAAAAACGAGTTTCCCCATTGCTATCATAATAAAAGACGTAATCATCCAAGGCATAGGGAATAAATCCTCCATTTTTTTCGGCAGTATTGTATTCCGCCGACCAGAAGGTCATCTTTCGGTAATCTGTACCAGCAGGAAATCCAGAGTTATTAAAGGCTAAGGTTGGTGGGGTTCCGCTTGTAATCTGGGAGTTGCTAACGATCGCTGTACCACATATGCCTTTGTAGAGATTGCGGTCGACAGGATATAAAGTGTTTTCAAAATGGATGGGAGTATTGCTATTACAAATGCGATAATAGGAATCCCAAGTCGAGCTTGTATTATATGCATCTACTGTGCTTGGAGTAGATATGGGGCCATAATACATGCTGTCTATTGAGTAAGGCGTGATCCCATCCCCTTGCCATACATAAACTGCATTGGCACGGGAGTAACCATAAAAGTTATTGCGAAACTCCACCGGCTTATTACTAGCAGGGAAGGCCCTTCCTACCCCAGGATCTTTAAATCGTAATTGGTGCAAGGTATTGCCCGTAATCATGATATTGTCCCTCACGGTAACGCCTCCCTCCACAAAAGAAAACTGGTGTAAGCCATCTTGATAACGCTGGAAGGGTCTTCGAAAGAAGCAGGACGCAACGAAGGCAACATTGTTTTGAATCAAGGAGCCTTCTACCAAGTTATCGGTTTGCAGTGCCTCAGTTCCATTAAACGCCATGATATTATTGCGAAATCTAAGCTCAGTCAGATCTTGATTGGCTGCAGAAGTGGAGTAAGAAATGTAAAAGCCTTCGCTTTCAGTCCATGCACTAAAGCAGTCTTGAACATCGATCTTGACTCGTTTAGGGGTCGCAGGATTGTCTGTTTTGATATTAAAGCCGGCGAAGCCTCCCTCTGAAGCAGCGACGTAGGAAACTTTGCATTCATCAAAATTGCGAATACGGACAATGTTGGCAAAGCTCCCATTGAAGCGATCTCCCGACCACTTGGGATTGCCCCACATACCGTAATTTTCATAAAAATCACCCGAACCATAATCGGCCCCATCATTATGCCCTAAGAAGGCAGGATCACCAGTCTGTGCCACCGGATCATATTTACCCGTCAAAAAGAGGTATTGAAAATTAAATAAGTCTAAGGTCCGATTCGAATTAGCATCCTCACTATACCCCCATTTCACTTGCCCTCCTAAATTGGTAATAATAGTAGGCTGAGCCGCGCTACTCAAACAAAACTTCCCATCAATCAATATCCTTTTATAGGAGCCGCGCCATATCAAAATCTTTTTCCCTAATGGCAAATTGACATGAAAGACGGTTCCGCCAGCATAAATCGCTTGGCCACTATTCGTATTTCCTTGAAAAAAAATATAATCTCCTTCATT
>JBCAWW010001266.1:0-1800 GCA_038534415.1 Bacteroidota bacterium
TATAATTCGGATCTTTCGAGTATCACCCATCCTCACCCCGAGGAGCGTCAAAGCGCCGAATTATAGGCATACTCCAAGGTATCTGGCCACTGAGTGTCGTTGAAAATAAGATGCTCAGTTTCAAAGAAGCTACGATCAACTGCTTTTTGCGCAAAATCTTGATCTGCCACTTTGAGTATGTCAAAGACAGCAGGCAAAATATCGCTCGGATAAGCTGCTTTGAAATAAAGGGCCAAACCCAAGCGATCCGCTTCCTTTTCAATTTCCTTTGAGTAGAGAGAATGACTGTTTTCTATGCCCTCCAAATCTTTGGCTCTGCTGTTGTCGGCTTCAATATACTGTTGATAGCTTTTGAGAGCGTGGCGTTCCACGAAGTGGCTGATCTCATGACAGAGGATAAAAGCCAATTGAGCCTCATTTTCGAGCCGTGCCAGCAGACCCATATTGACAAATATGATCCCATCGTGTGTGCTGGAGGCATTGGCGACCGTGGAGCGTACGGTATAAAAGCGAAGCTGCTTTCTGAGCGAGGGCTGATCGCGCAATATGTGATCGCCTAGGCGATTGAGGTAGCTGCTCAAGGTGTCGCCAAACAATACTTGCCCCGACCGCAATAGACGGTTGAGATAGTAAAAGTCTTCGGCAAAGTAAGTACCGATCGCTTTTTGATAGGCTTTGCTAGAGTCCGCCCAATACTGCATCTCCAACTCATATTTGAGCGAAGCTGGCATCAAAAAATCTTGTGGAATGGGCCCCTTAGAGCAAAGGGGCTTATAGTCGTCGTAGGACTGAGCCGACAGGCAGGAACAAAGCCCCACTGTCAATAATAGCAGCAATAGGCTCGCCCTATTGATTGCAATCGTCTGTGCGTTCGACCACTTCAAACTCGGCGGCAGATACGTTTTTGTTGCTGATCAGGGCAAAGATATAGGGTTGAGTCAAGGCTTCGGTCACCATGCAATTATTGCCGGGTGCTACATAAGTCAGGCTTACTTTGACCGTTTCGCCGCTTTGCGTCATATTGTTGATTTCGACTTTGTGGCCGCCTGAGGTGCGCATGCCCATTAGAGATACGATCAGATAGTTTTCTTCAAAGTTGACTACTGGTGCTTCTGGCGCGGGCATACGATTGGAGCCAAACTTTTTGTAGAAGGTCTGCCAATCATCGCTATTGGTGATCAATTGGCTGACGCTTTCTTGGATGCCACAGTAGGGCCCTTCGTCCAGCACTTTCCAACTGACTCTCATGGCAGTATCGGAGTTTTCAGAACCGCCTTCGGTAGGCGTTTTGCTGCTTTTACAGGCAACCAATACACTGGCGAGGCCCAAAGCGAGGATCAAAATGAAAGAGATGCGTTGCATAGGTAAAATTTACAGTAAAATCAGATTTCCTCCAATATAGTCCGAAAGGCGGCAAATTTTCCTCGGTAGCGTTTTTCGTGATCTGCTTGGAGCATTTTGGCCGCAGTAGCTAGGTATTGCTGTAAGACTTTCATGCTCTTGCACTGATATTGGAAATTAAAGGTAGAGGTGCCGGGATCTGGTGCGGGATCAAGCAATCGGCGGATCGCAAAATCTTCAAAAAATCCAGTGGACATCACATCAGGCACATGTTGGGTCTGCATCCAACGGAGCCATTCACTTTCGATGGCCGATTCCAGAGTTACGGTGACGCTATAAGTAATCATTTAGACGGTTCGATATTTCCAACTGAAGGTAGTCAACAAATAGCAGATTCAACAATTCAAAGTTTCCCGCTTACCTTTGTATTATGAAGTTTTGTTTTCCGGAAAGTGACAT
>JBCAWW010001267.1:0-1800 GCA_038534415.1 Bacteroidota bacterium
CCGCATCGCATTTCATTTGTATAGGGTGACGCTGAGCGTTTTTTTTGACTAAAGTCTCAGAGAAAAGCTGTCATGCCGGAAATACGAAGCATGAGTATTATCCGGTATCTTTCTGTGGGCTAGCGAAATAAGCATTCAAGGAAGCAAAAGCCTTTAGCTAGACGCCAACGCGATCCCAAGTATCGGGATCGGGAGAGGGACCTTTGATGTTATGCTCCGCTGCGCGGAACGCTTGTCTTAGGAGCTGCTTCGAATCCCACAGCATGACAACTTGATGAGCGTTCTGCGAAGCAGCCCTAAAAACGATACTCCAAAGCCAGCCTCGCCTGAAAAGGAGTGCCCGGAGTATAGTGGATCTCCGTTACGGGTGTCTGCTCCCCTCGCAATAGAGAAGTCGTCTCGAACTGAGCTTCCCGCCACTCGCGATTGAGGATGTTTTGGACGGTGAGACTGCAACTGATCGGACCGATGTCTTTACGAATGACGGCGTCAAGCAAAAAGTACCCCGCTGCGACCAGACTATAATCCTCATTTGCGGGTCGATCTCCAAGATAGCGGGCACTAAGACGGCCTTCCCAACCGCGCTGGGTCAATACGTTCAAGCCTCCGGTGGTCGTCAATATAGGGGCAAGGGGTACATAATTAGCGCCATCTTCAGCATCGAGAAAACGAGCGTGCGTAAAGGTGAAATCTCCCTCTGCAAATAACCAATCAGTGAGCTGAACACGAGTGCTAAAGTCAATGCCCCGACGCAAACTTTGGCCAGATGCCTCGACAATACCGGCATCGCCCACATAGACAAACTCCTGCTCTGAATGCAAAAACCAAAGCGCTGACTGGATAAATATGCGCGGGCTAGGTTTGAACACAAAGCCTAGATCTGCTCCACTGGCTTGGGGCAACATACCTCTAATGTCTTGAGTCCTGAGACTACGTGCATCATTGCTGTGAAAGCCGGAACCCGCCTTCAGGTAGAGCTTAAGATTTGGGTGCATTTGATAGTTGAGCTTGAACTTGCTACTCCAGACACCTCCGTCTAGCCTTGTCGGATTATATTCGGCCTTTAAGGCATCCTCATACCGAAACTGAAAATAATCGTAGCGAAAACCGATTTCTGCGCTGAGTTTTGCGCTCAATTGCAGTTGTTGCCGAGCAAATAGAGCAAGATTGTTTTCTTGGATATCTCCTCTGCTGTAACTCTCCAAGACTTCTGTGCGATTGCGAGTATGAGCCAATTCGTTGTCCTTGACATTATCGGCGCGCAAACTGGCTCCCATCTCCGTCAAAGCTTCGATCCCACCCCATTGGTAGGCCTTGCGATAGCTAGACTGACCAAAGACAATATCACGGCGCTCATGCTGCCAAATTTGATCGCCATTGAGGCTGTCTTCGAGGAAGAAAGTGAAGTTACTAAAGAGCGAAAAATCATAGCGTATCAGCGAAAATTGATGCCTAAAGCTCCCGCCGTCCTTGCTTTGACTGTTCAATTGGACATTGAGACTCTGCCGACTGGTTTCACCTCCTTCGGTATCATCAATGGCACCAAAGCGTGTAATCAACCCTTGCTCCACGGCCCTTTGGGGTATTTGACCCGATGCATCCCAGCTACTTTGAAAGTGGCTCATCGATACCGAAAGCTGCTGATCAGGATTGAGTTGAGCTGTATATTTGGCCATCAAATTGAGGCGAGAGAAATCTTGCGGTGAGTCAAAATATCCCTGACTTCGCACCAAGACTGCCCTCAAGGATAACCTCTTCAAACTAGAGGTCGGACAGTTTGCAAGTTTGCGGACGGTGGGG
>JBCAWW010001268.1:0-1799 GCA_038534415.1 Bacteroidota bacterium
CGGATAATCCGCCTGCACCTTGTTTCGGCGCATTTCCGGGATGACGTGATAAATTATTGAAAATCAAATATTTGAACCCTTATACTCCAAAGTGTTCCAGTCTGTGTAGGAGATATGTACAACCCGTAGCCTTTCCAAGGAGGGGGCAGGGGTGGTTCTAAACTTTTTGCCCTACAAACTCTCTAGCCGCCCCATCGGCTTCAAATAAATCCTCCAAACTAGGACCGGCCTTAAAAGCAACTGACTCCATTGCCTCTTGATTGATTTCTCCAATCTGGGTAAAGCTAATTTTACCTTCTCGAAACAGTTTATTTGTTACCTCATTAGCAGCATTGAGGACACAAGCCGCATTGCCTTGTTTATGCATGGCCTCGTAGGCGAGAGCAAGATTAAGAAAGACTTTGCTATCGACGGACTCAAAAGTCAGATTTGGATAAGCCGGAAAACCAAAGCGCGGAAAATCGTTTTGAATCCGCTGCGGATAGGCCATCGCGTATTGAATAGGGAGCTTCATGTCGGGCAAGCCCATTTGGGCTTTCATACTGCCATCTTGAAACTGAACGATGGAGTGGATGATCGATTGAGGGTGGACAATGACCTCTATTTGATCATTGGTCAAGTCAAACAACCATTTGGCCTCTATCACTTCAAGGCCCTTATTCATCATGCTGGCCGAGTCGATCGTGATCTTAGCGCCCATTTCCCAATTAGGGTGTTTGAGGGCTTGCTTCGGGGTAACGGCTTGTAATTGCTCAAAATTATACCCTCTAAAAGGACCACCAGAAGCCGTCAGAATGATTTTTTCGATTGGGTTGCGCTCTTCACCGACCAAGCATTGAAACAGTGCCGAATGCTCACTATCCACAGGGATAATGGGTACTTGGTGTTGACGTGCCAAGGCAGTGACGATTTCACCAGCTACTACTAAAGTTTCTTTATTGGCGAGCGCAATTGGCTTGCCACATTCAATGGCTCTAATCGTTGGGCGAAGCCCTGCAAAACCTACTAAGGCTGTCAGTACCATATCGGCCTCTGGACACTCCATGGCCTCAACCAAAGCGTTCGGCCCGGCCGTAACCTCTATCTCTAAATCTGCTAAAGCCTCTTTGACTTGTGCATATTTAGCCTCATTGGCAATCACGACAATCTGGGGCCGATATTTTCGGGCCTGCTCGATGAGTAAATCCGCCTGATTATTAGCGGTCAATACCACTACAGAAAATTTATCCGGATGTTGATCGACGACTTCGAGGGCTTGAGTTCCAATTGAACCAGTGGAACCTAAGATGGCAATTCGCTTAGTAGCATTCACGGCTTATTTATTTCTTTTTTTGCGTTCTCTTTGCTCATTATACCAATCATCGGTCAAGTCGAGCAGCAATTCTATCAGCTTGATTACCTCTTCGGGAGGACCTTCTGACTCAGATCCATATGTAAACTCAAAACCCGTGTCAAGGTTTTCGCCAGACAAGGCGAGTGTGAGCATACACAAATCGCCCTTGGGATTGGGAAAAGTATATCTGCCTGCCATTTCGTCGAGCTCGGCAGGAATCTCAGCCATAAAGGCTTCAAAAAGGGCTTCTTCACTCGAACCAATACAGAAGGGATTATGATCATCGTCCATACCACCCACTCTGTTTACTGCGCCACTTTTGCCGAGCATGACCATCAATTCGGTCTCTCCTTTGACTTCGAGTTTGGCAAATACTTTGTCTGCTGCTGCAAAAGGATGATTCATGCGGCAAAGGTAGGAAAGTCGAAATAAGAAACAAGCTACTAAGCAATTGATCGCGCTCTTG
>JBCAWW010001269.1:0-1799 GCA_038534415.1 Bacteroidota bacterium
TAAAGGGGAGTAAACCGTGGTTTACTCCCCTGTCCTATCATCTATGATGATGAATTTATCCGTTGAGCTGTCCGCTTTTATTTAAGGCGGAACTTAGATCAACTTTTATCTTTTTGCGGGCGATGGGCTTTGAATAATAGCGATCAAAACCCGCTTCGAGAAAACGTTCTTCATCGCCGGGCATAGCGTAGCTAGTCACCGCAAAGATGGGTATATGGCGATAGCGGTCATCTTCCTTAAGAATTTTCATGATGGCCTCACCGTCTAGGCTATTGCCCCCTAGGTTGATATCCATCAGGATGATTTGGTATTCACGCTCACTTACGGCTTTAAATACTGCTTCATCGCAGATTACATGATCAGGCTCGCATATTTCCTGAATCGTTTTTTTGAGCACAAGAGCATTGATTTTGTTGTCCTCAACAATGAGCACTGCCGGCTTATTAGTCATGGTCATCCAGTTAAAGTCGAGTAACTTTTTAGATTAGTGGGTGGCGGGTATTAATTCTGGCAAAGGGAAACTCAAGATAAATTGTGAGCCTTCTCCTTTGACACTTTGTACTTCTATCTCTCCTTGCATAAGCTCTACGACTCGCTTTACAATCGAAAGTCCTAGGCCTGAGCCTTCATAGTTACGGTCGAGGCCGTCACTTTCTTGTTCAAATTTCATGAACAGCTTTTTATTGATAAATTTTTCACTCATCCCGATGCCAGTATCTGCCACGATGATCTTAAGGCTAGGCGCCTCAGGATCGGATGGGTCTACCTCAGACCAAATGGAGACACCTCCTTGGTCGGTAAACTTGATTGCATTGGAGATTATATGCCCCAGCGACTGTTCGATAAAGGCTTTATTGAGCATTGGAGCCTGACTAGATTGAGGCTCGGTGATCTCCAGGTATAAGCCTTGCTCGGTGGCCTCATCCCGCCAGCTCGCATCAATGGATTCGAAAAGATCTTTGATGCTGAGCGGCTCAACGGCTAAGTTGACGTCCTGTGCTTCGAGTCGAGTCAAATCAAGGATACTACCTAGCGTTCGCAGGAGGCGATGCCCAGACTCTAATACTAAGTCTGCATAGCTTTGGAGTTCGTCATCCTCAGCTTCTGCTTCTATGATTTCGGCCAAACCGATGATACCGTTGATCGGCGTGCGGATTTCATGGCTCATATTGGCCATAAAGTTGTCTTTGGCACGGTTAGCTTCTTCTGCTTTTTCTTTGGCTTCGATAATGGCAAGCTCTGCGGCTTTTTGCTCACTTACGTCTGTGATCCTAACAAGCAGCTCTTGTTTCTCACCATATTTGACAAAGGTGTAGGCAACGCTGCCCCAAAATATACTGTCGTCCGCTTTACGAAACTGCGTCTCGGAACTCCAGCGGGCTCCCGATTGCAATCTTTCTTCTATGGCTACAAGTTCATCTAGGCTGAGAGGTTCAGCCCGCATATCATTGATCAGCTTGCCAATAAAGCTCTGGCGTTCGGCGATGCCGAACATCTCCAAAGAGCGCTCATTAGCCGAAGTAATCTCATGTGATCCAAGGCTCACCAAAAAGATCGCATCAAAGGAATTGTCAAAGACGGCCTTTAACTCACGCTGGGCACGGGTAATGATATCATCAACCTGACGGTTGGAAAGCCCTTGGAAGTAGTAAGCGATGATCGAAACAAAGACCAAGGTTATGGTAAAATTGAAGATATAACTTTCATGCTGTGAGCTAGCAGAAACATCAAATTGACCAAAAACGGAGTGCGAAGTAAGCTCTAAGGCGGCCCAACAAAGGAAGCCTAAACCAATCCCA
>JBCAWW010001270.1:0-1799 GCA_038534415.1 Bacteroidota bacterium
GTGCGATCTTTTTTTCCTTTGCCTTTTCTTACCAAAATCACCATACGGTCAGAATCCAAATCCGACATTCTTAAATTTAAAAGTTCTCCTGCCCTTAAACCGGAGGAATACATCAATGATAATGCAGCCTTATGCTTAAGATTAGTAAGTACCGATAATAAATCCTGAACCTCCTCTTTTGCCAAAACAGTTGGCAATCGCTTTGAAGCGACCGGACGTTGAACATAATATCCTTTTGGCTGCCAACCCAAAATCCTTTCATAATAAAACTTGATCGCATTAATCGCCTGATTATGATAACTCTCACTGACTTTTCGTTCGTTAACTAAGTATAGTAAATAGCGGCGTATCTCGGATTCGGTGATTTCATGTGGCAGCTTAGCGCTGTAGTACATCCAAAATAATTTGATCTGGGACAAATAGGTCCGAATCGTATTATGAGCTTTATTCTCCAACTGCATCTGCTCTTTCATTTTATTTAACTCCGCTTTTTGCTCATTAGTCAAAATGACGCTAATCCTAGGTTTGGGAATCGGTCTGATCCTCTGCTGACCTAAAGCGTTCCCTCCAAAAGGATTGATCTTAGTCGCTCCCTCTGGCATCCAAGCAAAATGTATTTCCTTCTCAAATTGAATATTGAGTAGCTCAGGAGTAAATCGAACCCCTAAGTGCCAAGCACCAAATGTCTTGCTCCAACGCCTGCCTTGAATATTTTTTAATTTCTCATTTAAATTGGGATCCCAATCATATATCAACTTTATCCGAGCTTCTGATTTATGAACAATCGGCTGGAGATACACCACAGGAAGCTCTGCTTTAGAAAGCCCCCTGTTTTGAGACTCATTTGAAGCCTCTGCTTCCGACTCGCCTTTCTCCTTGGCATCCGACATGAATCCAGCATCCCACCTAATTTCAATAGCACTTCCAAAGTGAGCTGCGAGTGTCTTGGAGTTAATTCTACTCAGTGGTGCCAACCAGCCTTCAAACTCCGGTAAATAAAAAGTCCCTGGCAGTTGCTTTACCTTATCTTTCAAACTCCAATTTGAAAATTGTAATAAAAAATATTGCCGCCCCTCGTGCTGGATGCGGCTAACACTAATACGTTCCATTATTGATTGCGCTTTATTGATTGTTAGCTTCAATATACGCGTGTGATGAAGGAGGTTGATGGAAATGCTATCCTCAATAGTAAATAAAAAATAGCGCGCCTTTTACCTGAATTCAGGGACGCACTATTTATGATCGGCAGTTAGAATTTAAAATTTATTCTGTCATCGGGGTATCGTCTTTATCGATACGACCGATTGATAAGTTCATGCCAGCTCGGATACTCGCATACTTCGTGTTCATCGGAAAAACTGGGGCCAAGACATTATCAAGAACCAAAAACCCGGCAAAGGGTCCTAGGCGAAGCCACATCTGCATACCCAATTGATTATAAGAACGATGACGGATATTGTAAGAAGCACCTAGGGTAAAGATTTTACCAAAGTCCTTGCTTAGCCCAATCGCCATTGCCGGGAAATTTTGTCCTCGGTAACGTTCATTGTAGATCAGGCCATTGAGATGGAGCTTGGCCAGCGGTGAAAATCGCACGCTTGCCATCATCTGTGTCGGCAGACTGGTACGATATTCAAAGGCTTCATCAGACAATTGAATTTGATTTTGCAAAGAGTCCAAAAGCCTATCAATATGTGTACTATCCCCCATCGCTATTGCAGCAACATCAATACCATCACAGTATAAAGTGGACGGATGCTGCGAAGCGTTACCGCGCTAGCGGGACTTTGAACTTTGAT
>JBCAWW010001271.1:0-1796 GCA_038534415.1 Bacteroidota bacterium
CCTCTTCAAAGCACCCGCCCTTCCGATAGTTATCGGAACGCTGTCGGCTCATTTGGGCCGCCCTCCTTTTGAAAAAGAGGGCGTCGATCACACAAATAACTCTCTAATAATCTCGTCCGAAAGCATCCAACCGAGCGGCGTCAGCGCCAATTGATTCTCCTGTCTAGTCATCAGACCCTCGGCCATGAGTTCCCCGATGTAGGGGCCAAAAAGCTGCTGCCAATTCGTAACAAACTCTGCCTCAATATGCTGCATATCAATCCCTTCCTTTTTGCGTAGCTGGGTCATGATGTACTCATGGTAGCGATCTTTGACGGAGAGCGTCTCGCTTTCGGCTATGGGGGAGACCGCTTCGCGGAACGCTTGGATATATTTTTGATTATGGGCCAGATTCCAATGGCGGGTTTGGCCATCAAAGCTATGCGCCGAAGGCCCAATCCCCAAATAAGGCTTCCCCTGCCAATAAGCGCTGTTGTGCTGAGACCGAAAACCCGGCTTGGCATAGTTGGAAAGCTCATAATGCTCATAGCCCGCAGCCTCTAGTTTTTCGTGGGCATATAAAAACTGCTCCGTAAAGAGCGGATCGTCGGGTATGCGAGTTTGGCCTTGTTTGACTTGATGAGCGAGGGCGGTTTTTTCCTCTACTGTCAGCGCATAAAGCGAAAGATGCGGCACTCCCAAGGCGATTGCCTGTTCCAATTGGGCTTGCCAAATCGCGAGATCGGAGCCAGGCAAGCCAAAGATCAAATCAATGCTGATATTGTCAAAACCGGCTTTTTGGGCGTCGGTGATACAACTTAAGGATTGCTCCGCAGTGTGGGACCGGTTCATCCATTGGAGGTCCGCTGCGCGGAACGATTGTAAACCGATACTCAGACGGTTGATCCCCAGGGAGCGAATGGCGGTCAAATAATCTCGGTCCAAATCATCGGGATTGGCTTCGAGGGTGATTTCTGCACCTTCGGCCAACGCATGATTTTGTCGCACTCGCCCTATAAATACCTCCAATTCATCTGGACTCAGGACGCTGGGGGTCCCGCCGCCAAAGTAAAGCGTTCCCAAAGGGAAAGGCTCCTTAAAGAAGCCCTTGGTCTGTACCAACTCATCCTGCATGGCTGCGAGCATGGCGGCCTTGTTGCTCAGATTGGTCATAAAGTGAAAATCACAATAGACGCAAGCCTGACGGCAATAGGGGATATGTACGTAAATTCCTCCCTGACTTTGGGGCATAGATGCTTCCTTATTTTTGGACCACAGCAATCAAATGAGTGCCGGATTCGATCATGCCGGGTGATTGACAGGCTCGAATCTCCAAATCTAGGAAATACTGCCATTTCTCTCCCTCTTTTTTTATTTGGGGTATATCCTCTGCCCGCATCGCTGAGATACAATTGGAGGCTGAAAGCATTACAATCTCAAAGCCGGCTTGACTTAAGTCGGCTTTCAATTCTTCTGCCCTAAACATATGACAGTGATGATCCGAAGGCGTGAAGCTTGACGGATGCAGATTGCCCGTTTCCATGACTTTTTCGTTCTCCGCAGGAGATGCCTCCAACATGATAGCCGTAAGATATTGATGAACGGTACCCCAAAGATTCATGACACTCATCAGCGCTTTGCCGCCGGGTTTCAGTACTCGTTTGATCTCAGCCAAGGCTTCATGTTTTTTTTCAAACACATAGCTGAGCGGACCTCCATAGCAGACGACTTTGTCGAACGCTTGGTCTCCAAACGAGCTTAAATCCGTAATATCTGCAAGTCCCCAGTGACTGACTTTGCTCTCATAGCCCAATTTT
>JBCAWW010001272.1:0-1796 GCA_038534415.1 Bacteroidota bacterium
CGCCGAACACTCAAACTCTGGTTTTGAATCCGGCTTTTTTCGTACCCAAGATGGAGGACAAAACTGGGAATTCATTACGGCCTCCAGCTCTAAATATATCTGTAATAAGGCCTTCTTTGGACAAAATGGCGAGGCATGGGTGGTGGGTAGAGAAGGACTAGTCCGCCATATGGATACAGAGCTTCGTTTTAGCAATTTGACTCAATCCCAACTAATCGACAATCTGTTTATTGATAAGATTCAGATTTTGCCTAATGGGATTTTATTTGCAAGTGGCGTTTTTAGGGAATTTTCCCCTGTCATGCTAAAATCAATAGATGGCGGTCATTCCTGGGAACCCAGGTCCTCAGAGGTAAACTGGGTAGACTTTAGCTTTGCTGATACAGTGCATGGGTTTGGCCTTAGTTACGATCGATTCTACACGACTAATGATGGTGGAAAAAATTGGTTGTGGAAGCATCGTTTTGACCAAGATAATTTTCAATGCCTTTATTTCGCCGATAAACAAGAAGGCTGGATTGGCGGAGTTAAAGGTGAATTGTTGCATACCCTTGATGGTGGAGAATCATGGCAATTGCAAAAACTAGGCAATCTCTTTTTTGGCGATATACAATTTTTAAATGAGGAAACGGCCTTGGCCGTAGGTAGAGAGTACCAATTAGATGGCGCTAGAGGAGGGATTTATCGTAGCGAAGATGGGGGCGAAAGCTGGACCCAAACTCATAAAGGATTTAGAGTGCCACTTTGGGATAGCTATTTTATGAACGAGCAGGAGGGTTGGGTCATTGGTTCCTTTGAAGATGATAGTACCCATAGCATTATCGGAGGCATCTATCATACTACTGATGGTGGGCTTAGCTGGGAACCTACGATTTTGGAGCTCAGTCAAGAAAGGGCCAGTCTCTCTCAAATCACTTTTTACAATGAATCGATCGGCTGGATTATAGGGGATAATGCTACAATGCTATACACGCAGGATGGGGGGGGAACTTGGACAGAACGCAGCACGATAAGCGGAGTGTCTTTTAAGGATTTAGCTTGCGATCCAGAGCTGGGGTGTTGGCTGGTTGGACGCTTTGGCTTGATGTTGCACAATAACATGCTAATCGACGAAACGTTCTCCGAAGGAGATAGCACCAAAATCAAGCTCTATCCCAACCCTGTCCAAGATATCGTTACTCTCGAAATCGTGAGCCAAGCGTTCTTCGAAGAAGCCCAAATCCGACTCCTAGACCTCAGTGGCCGTACCGTCTCCCTCATCCATCAGGGGCCAATTGACTACGGCAAAACGACGCTCAGCCTAGATTGGGATAGCCTCGCCGCGGGCTATTATACGCTGAGCATCAGGGTGGGAAATACCGTCTATCATCGAAAAGTGCTGAAAAGCTTAAAATAAAATTAGAGATATATATTGTTTTTCATATATTAATAGTGCTGAAGAAGCAGCCCAGGTTTCTGATTTCATTTCACCTAGACACTTTTTCAGTTTTGAGAATAGTAATTTGATTTTGATAGGGGGAGCGTACTTTGTGCACTCCCTTTATTTTTTGCCGCTGCTTCGCAGAACGCTTGTCTCTGAAATCCCCCCTGCCAAGCTCCTTTTCAATCGCTTGGCTTTCCCCCCTTGAAAGTGGGGACCCCAATTTATCCCTCCCCTCTTTCAAGAGGGGAAGCGTAGGCAGTGCGCAGGGGAGATGTTTTATTTTCTCTGCTTCGCAGAACGCTTATCTCTAACATCCCCCCTGCCAAGCTTCTTTTCAATCGCTTGGCTTTCCCCACTTTCAAGGGGGGAAAGC
>JBCAWW010001273.1:0-1790 GCA_038534415.1 Bacteroidota bacterium
CTACTCGAGATTTACACTGCACTACTATTTTTTGATCCTTTTCACCTGATTTTTTATGTCATTCCTTTCTTCTCTGCTTGCTTCTCTCCCTGTTCAACTTTCAGAGAGCGCTACTTGGACCTATATGGTTATCTATGTTTTATGTGCCTCTTGTGTCTACATGGTTTTGGCGCGTCGTATTAGTGAAAAAGAGCTAGACCGTAAGGTCGTGGACGGTGTCTTTTTTACCATGCTGGGTGCTAGTACCTTGATTTGGATCTTGTCTAAGATTCCGCCGATATCTTAATTTTTTAGGCCTAAATACACCACATTTCTATCTTTTTCGTTCGTTGGTATGAAGTTGCGATGTAATTTTGCGCTTCGATTGTTTCTAGGACAAAATTCTCAACAACCAAATAAACAACCTTAACCAACATTTATGAAAAAGATATTATACACGCTGATGGCTTTATGCTGTTTTGCCAGCATACAAGCCCAGGACTTAATTATGTTTGACTGGAACAATACCCCCATTCCAGGTAACAACATTAGCGGTCTGCATGCCGTCGGTAGTGGTAACACGATTTGGATCGCGACTAATCAGGGCGCTACAAAGTACAATACAAGCACTGGTTGGACGGTCAACAAACTGCCATTATTGGGAACCCTGCCCAATTTTCTCTCAAGCGTAGTACCAGATCAAAATGGGGTACTTTACGCAGGAGCCTTTCAAAATGGGGTTTCCTCTTATAATGGATCAAATTGGACGAATGTGGCTATGGGCAATATTCAAGACATCCACGTAGATTCTATCAATCAAATCTGGGCTGCTAGTTCTGATGCTGGGCTTTTGTTTTATGATGGCAGCACTTGGTCAAACTACCGCACCAGTAATACGGGTGGCTTTAATTCAGACGTAGTAAACTGCGTAACAGACGATGGCAAAGGCCTTGTCTATGTGGGCTTCGATCCTCAGGGTAACTGGGCTGGCGGTATGGCCAGCTTTGATGGCACCAATTGGCAGCGTTGGAATACGCAAATCAACAATTTGCCTGACGCACGCATCAATGATATTGCTTTCAAAGCAGACGGTAGTATGCTCTTAGCTTCTGATGGTGGCTTACTTGAAGGCTCCGGCGCCACTTGGACTGCCTACACAGCTGCTAACTCAGATATTCCTAGTGATTTTGTCAATGCAGTTGCCATTGATGAAAATGGATTGATTTGGGTTGGTACTGAGACTGGATTTGCCACTTTTGATGGTACTACTTGGACAGTTTTCAATACAAGTAACTCAGATTTGGCTGACAACCGTATCCGAGATATTGTATTTGACAATACTGGTCATACTTGGATGGCTACTGGCAATGGAGTAGCAGTTTATAAGGCAGGTGGTACTTCTGTCAGTATCGAAGAACCGCTTTGGGCGCAAAGCTTGAGTTTTCAGTTGACGCCCAATCAGTTAAGCACTGAAAGTGATCTCAACTACCTAATCGATCTTCCAGAGGTGGCCGAGACTCAATTGACCGTATTTGATATGCAGGGGAGAATCGTTGCGCGAAGCGAGGCCCAAACCAAAATGCCGGGTATCCATCAGGAATCTATGGCAGTAAATGGCTTCTCTTCGGGTATTTACTTTGCTCGTCTACAAGTTGACAATGTGATTCGCACTGAGAAATTTATCGTTCAGTGAAACTGAAAACATAAAGATAAGGAAGCTGCTTGGGATCGACCTAGGCAGCTTTTTTTCATCGCCCTACGTCAATGAGGATAAGCATAAAAACTGAAGTTGCTTGTGGTAAGCCATATAT
>JBCAWW010001274.1:0-1789 GCA_038534415.1 Bacteroidota bacterium
GAAGAGTAATATATGCTTCATGGTTTATAAATAGTGGCCCGGCAAATGCCGGGCCTAATGAATTATTCGATCATTAATCTTTGGGTTGCGCGTCCGCGAGAAGTTGCTACTTCGATGAAGTAAAGCCCAGCGGCAAGACGGCTGACATCTAGATCATGTGTCAATTGCTGACTAGGTGCTAGCTGTAGTTGTTCCATCACTTGACCGTGAAGGTTCATCAGTTTGATATAGACTGCTTCAGGTCGATTCAACTCTATGCGAATCTGAGCCATCTCTTGGGCAGGGTTGGGGAAGAGCTGGAAAGTAGTGATTCCGGCTTGAAGTTCATCCTCTAGCCCCACTCCACAACCTAAGTTACCTGCCGGTTTCGTTACTTCGACAGTATCTTTGGTTACACAACCATTGAAATCGGTTACGGTGATCTCATATTCACCTTCACATAGTCCAAAGATAAATGGTGCATTAAAAGAAGTGTCAATAGACCCAATTAAGGTCCAATCAATCACGTAAGGGGAAGTTCCTCCACTCGCACTCGCAGAAGCAGTACCATTAGGATTTTGTAGCGTACCCGTATTGGGTGAAGTGCTACCGGCAATTTGAATCGGAGCAGGTTCATCCACCACAATCTGCGCAGAATCCACACAGCTATTAGCGTCTGTGGCTAAAACCTGATAAACACCACCTGGGAGGTTGTCAATAGTCCCCCCCATACCAGCGGCTCCCCAATCGTAGGTGATGGTACCCGTTCCGCCGAGGGCGATAGCACTAACAGATCCATTGCTATTGCCTGCACAATCGACTCCTACGGAAGAGATATTGATATCGATAGCGGCTGGCTCATTGATCATTACTGATTCAAAGGATTTACAGCCATTGGCATCTGTAACTTCGATGGTGCTAAGCCCCGGAGGTAAATTCATAGCCGTAGCCCCAGTCTCATTATTGGACCAAGTATAGACTTCCATACCAGCACCGCCACTAGTCGTTACCGTTGCAATGCCATCATTGGCACCAAAACATGAAATATCACTTACACTACTCGGATCAATGCTCAGAGTAGGTGCATTTGCATTGTTTAGCGTAATCGCAAGCGAATCTGTACAGCCTTTGCTATCAGTAACTACGATTTCATATAGCCCCGCACTGAGATTACTAAGTGTCGCTGCAGTATCCCCACTGGCCCATTCTAAAGCATAAGGGCCAATGCCTCCACTTGTGGTTAAACTCAACTGACCATTGCTATTGCCACAATCCGGAGAAATCTGATTTACGCTATTGGCAAAGGGATTTGCTTGACAATTATAAAAATAGATCGGAGGATCAGCTGCTGTTGAGAAGTCAACATCTACATCGGTGATATAGTGATAAGAAGTTGTTTCTAAGGCACTCCCTCCGTCAATATTGGTAATTACCGTCGGGACTTTAAATAAACCGTTTCCCTGATCACTTGCAATCGGCGATAGCTTGGGCAACAAAACTAAGCCTCCCCAGTTCGCATCACCTTCGGTAACGATATCTAAGGGGGTCATTAGATTGGCACTCACATCAAAAGCTCTGATACGGAGATCTGGAGAGTAGTTGGTCATGGTACCGCCGGGGAAACTAGGGATAGTAGACCAACCGACAGCGGTTGAATCGGTATCTACCCAAGCATAAAAGATTTTGGTCCCGTCCTCAGAGCGTGATACTTGATTATGGATATCTTGTGGAATTTGCTCTACCCCCTGAACAGACAAGTCTCCAAACCAGCCTCTAAAGGTATTTTGGGTCGAAATATAAATCGCATTCC